>DAOLIP010000087.1:0-15331 GCA_035328475.1 Ferruginibacter sp. | reverse complement strand
ACGAATTGTTTTAGTTTGGATAAATGTGTTTTCAAATATATTTTTTATGCCTTTTATTAAAAAAGTAATATTACGGTGCAGTTGGGCCTTGTGGATAAATAAACCGGGAATCTGTAATGCGCTAACGGAAGAAATGGGCCGAAATAAAAAAAATGTAGAAAGCCTTCTACAGAATTGGGTATAATTTTTTTTTCATGACGGCCCGTTGTGATGATACCAGAAGCAAAAAATAAAACCATTATCTTTCTTAAAACATATTCCGCATGAAGATCCTTGTAACAGGCGCAACCGGTATGGCCGGCTCGGAATTTATACGACAGGCCATTGAAGATGAAAACATACAGCATATCACTGCACTGACACGTCGCCCGCTGGAGATCATTCACCCAAAGATCAGTACGGTCATTCACCATGATTTTTTAAACTACGATGCAGTAACCGGTGTTTTAAAAGATTGTGATGCCTGCGTGTGGTGCCTCGGCATATCACAACTGCAGGTGAATAAACAACAATACGCCGTTATCACATACGATTATACCGTGGCCGCTGCCAGGGCAATACGTGAGGCTAACCCTTTCATGCATTTTATTTTTTTAAGCGGCAACGGCGCCGATCGTTCGGGGAAAAGCAAGGTATTATTTGCCCGGCTGAAGGGAAAGGCAGAGAATGCATTGCTTCAAATGAATTTTAAAGCACTTACCATTGTACGGCCCGATGCCATCTGGCCCAAACACAAAAATAAAAATGCACCTATAGCCTATAAGCTGGTGATCCCTTTATTTCCGCTGATAGAACGGTTTGCTCCACACAAGATCATTAGTTCGGTGCAACTGGCAAAGGCATTGCTGCATTTGCTAAAAGCCCCCGGCGAAAAGAATACGTATGAAAATATGGAGCTGCGCATACTGGGTGGAAATAATACCCGCTGATGGGTATAAGAAAACAGCCGGCGAATGCGTTATTTTGAAAAAATTATCATCATGAGACGGATGCTTACCTCCCTGTTATTTTTATTTTTTTCTATCAACGTGCCTGCCCAGGTATTAAAATTTGAAACAGCCGTTGCCTATAACGACTTCATTGTTGGCGAACAGACAAAAGTAGGCGAAGTAATAAAGCAGTTCATCAACACCTACAGTAATTCAAAAGACAGTACAGAGATACAGCAGGCCCGGAAGGCCATCGTAAAACAGGCTGACTCAGCGGTTAAGAAACTAAGGTCAGTCGCAGCTTTTAAGGGCGACACTTTGCTGAAACAACATGCCATTCGTTTATTTAATTTCTACTCCGTATCTGCTGCCAATGAATACAACCAGTTTGTGCTGCTTGCATTTGATACAAAAAAGAGCAATGAACAGGTGAACAAAGAGATGACGGCAATAGCCAAAGACATCACCGAACGGGAAAAAGTATACGATACTGATTTCCAGGAGGCGCAAAAAGCCTTTGCCGCAAAACACAATATAAAACTCACCGAAAATAAGTTTAAATTAAACGACAACGAGTAGGTCAACCGTTATGATACCAATAACTATTCTTTGGTGCTGAAAAAGCAGCAAAAAAATGAGTTTTATTATAAACTGCCTGTTCTTTTTATTTTCGTCACCGGGATGATCCTCCTTTTTTTATAGCCCAGCAGTTCATATATCGTAATGGCCCGTTCATTTTTGCTGCCGGTATGCAAGAAAGGAATAATACCCGCCTGTACGTTCTTGTCATTGAGGTGTGTAACCAGTTGCTGTGCATATTTTCGCCCGCTGTATTCAGGATGTGTAACCACAGCGCTTATCTCGGTTAAGCCATCCATACACAATCTTTCGCCGGCCATGGCTACCAGCTTTTCGTTAACAAAAATGCCAACGTAATCTCCCATTACCGCCGTACCGGGCAGGTAATACCCCGGGAATACTTCGCTAACCAATGCATACATTTCTTCCCAATGGATTTTATCAAGAGGCCGGATAGTTTCGGTAATGGGTACCGGCACCGGCCTTTCACAAACCATCTGCACACATTCCACTACGGTTTCAATTTTATAATTCGCCGGCAATGCAGGTAACTCATCAAAAAGGAAAAAAGACTCACCCGGTTCAAGTACTTCATCAAACTGCCGGGTGATATTCCTGGCTTCTAAATTAAAGCCTGCAAACAAAACAACGGCAGGATCATAACGCTTCAGTTCCCCGGTACCCAATGCAAAACCTGCATGCGTTTCGGTTAAAGCATGCCAGGCAGGGTTATCCAGTTTTTTGTATTCAACTGACATAATGGAAGCAGCAAATTAAACAATGAAGACATACCGGAAAAATGAAAACTTCCCAACGGCAGAGTAGTACAAGCAAGTAAAGAATAACTGTACCGGAAATTCGATATTTTTAGCCTGCTAAAAAAATACGCTTGAACAGAATTGACCGGCTGATGGGTATCACAACCTTACTGCAATCCAAAAAATACTGCAGCGGAGAGCTGCTGTCTGATAAATTCAGCATCAGCATCCGAACCGTTTACCGCGATATCAAAGCACTTGGCGAAATTGGCATCCCTGTCAATTTTGAAGCTGGTAAAGGATACTATATCGCACAGGGTTATTTTCTTCCTCCTCTTTCGTTCACCATTGAAGAAGCCAATGCATTGATACTTCTGAATACACTGGCCGGTAAGTTCACAGATAATTCCATCATTAAGCATAGCCAGAGTGCACTTACCAAAGTAAAAGCCGTATTACGATATACAGACAAGGAAAAAGCAAATGAACTTTCGTTACAGGTAAATGTATATGTACCAGAAGAAGAGAAAAAACAAAACGCCTGGCTTACCGCCATTCAAAATACCATCATTGCCAAAACGATCCTCAGTATTGAATACCAAAGCAATGAAGGCAGCCTGAGCAAAAGGGAAATAGAGCCTGTTGGCCTTGTCTTTTATACCAACCAATGGCACCTGTATGCCTGGTGCAGGGAAAAGAAAGCCTACCGTGACTTTAAAGTACCCATGATCACCCGGCTTTTGGATACCGGCAAACCCCACTCTATAAAAAAGCACCAAACGCTGGAAGACTATGTTAAAATTTTTTAACGCCCGGAAGAGACTGCCATAGGGTTGACAGTGACCGCTTTTAGCTTTGCATGAATATTATTTTTATTCATCAAAAAAAAGCAGCATGACAAACCTGAAAAAATGCACACTGTTCATCGTTTTATTTATTGCCCTTTATACCCATGCTAGCGGCCAAAACATTAAACCTTCTGCCTCCTCTTCACAAAATGATTTTGATTTTTTAGAGGGCAAATGGAAAGTGCAGAACCGTATGCTGAACGGAAAGAATGAATGGGTGGAATTTGAAGCAGAACTGCACATGCGTAAAACCTTAAACGGTCTGGGTAATGTAGAGAACTACTACTCCACTTTTAATGGAAAACCTTTTGAAGGAATGGCCGTTCGCCTGTTCAACCCCAAAACAAGATTATGGTCTGTTTACTGGATGGACAGCAATTTTGCCACCATGGACGGAAGCCCGGTTACCGGATCTTTTGAAAACAAACTCGGAAAACTGTATGCAAGCGGTGAAGCGGATGGCAAAACCATAATATCACTGTATCAATGGGATGCCAGTGATCCCGAACACCCAAAATGGGCTCAGGCATCTTCATCAGACAATGGTAAAACATGGGACTGGAACTGGTACATGACATTGACGAGGATAAAGTAGAACGAATTTTCAGCGCTGCGTAAGTAAAAAATATCATCCGGCAGATAACTACTTATCCACCAGCTTCAACCAGTCCTTTATTATTTTCTGCAGCGCTTTTTCCTTTGCCTTCACATCTTTCATATCGGTAAATATGATGAGCCTCCTGCCGTCTTTATAATCACCGGTAAGTAAACCCGATGTATCTTTTACTTTTGCACCGCTTGATAAAACCAGCATGATCCTCCCTTTGTACAGGTTCATTACAACGATCTCCCGCTTGTATTCCCTGGGATCAAAGGGTTTCATTTCGCCGGTATAATAAAAACAGGGATTATTCCACTTTATATGTTCCCCGATCTCTTTATCGGTTTTTAAAACGACCTGCCGGATGGCCTCAACCGTTTTACTGATCGCCGGATCCAGTTTTTTTATATGCTGTGTTACCTGCTCCGTATCGGAGAGTTTTACTGCTTTTGCCATAACAGAGATGCTGTTTAAATTGCCTGCAACAGGCCAATACATAAATATACACCAAGCATTATTATTTTAATTTCTTACGGATATAGTTTGCGCAATACCAGGTAATCCCGAACCCCGGTTTTTATTTAAGCAAAAGCTGGTTCGCAGGCTCGCTGATCCAGTCTTCATAACATACGGTACCGATACGTGGATCTGTGCCGGGAACAAGGGAATCCTCGTTCAGTTCCACACCAAAATAGGACATATGTATGTCGGTCATTACTTCACGGTCATCCTTTATAACAGCAAGGTATTTCCGAACCAGTTCATCCAGCCTGAATTTTTCAGGGCCTGCTGTTTCAACAATACCATTTACCGGGTTACCAACAACCGTATCGGCTATTGCTGCAACCACATCATCTGATGCAACAGGTTGTATAAAGGCCGGCGACATCCGGATCATTTCCCCCTTCATACCCGACCGGGCAATGGCTCCTATGAACTCGAAGAACTGTGTTGAACGAACAATGGTATACGGGATGCCGCTCTGCCTCACCAGGTCTTCCTGCGCCATCTTTGCACGGAAATAATCACTGCCCTGCAGACGGTCGGTGCCAACCACCGACAACACAACATGATGCTTCACCCCTGCCCTTACCCCCGCTGCCAGCAGGTTACGCCCCGAAGCTTCGAAGAACTCAAGTGCCGAACCGCCTTTAAAGAGAGGCGAGTTGGTTACATCAACAACCACGGCTGCACCTTTGAGCGCTTCATCAAGCCCCTCCCCGGTTAAGGTATTAACACCCGATGCTGGTGATGATGCTGTTACCTCGTGCCCGAGACTACCAAGATTATCTACCAATTTTTTACCGATCAGCCCGGTACCGCCCATTACCACGATTTTCATATTTATTATTTTACGTTATTCATTACTGCAATACACTTGATAAGTACATTTCGGTGAAGAAGAGTTTCAGCAATTACTGCCGGCACCTAAATTTACAACAACCTTTTCGTATTTATTGCCGCCACGTCTCCCGCAAGGACGTTGCACATTGTAAAGACCTAAATTCACCGCTTATCAAAAACCACTTTTAATTGTATCCCCTGCACAATAAATTGTGTGTAAACTCACAGACATGAAAAGATCATTTCTCTCTATTATTGTCTTCCTGTATTTTTTTCCGGCACAGGCTCAGCAACCGGTGATTGTATCGCCCCAGTGGCTTCATGATAACCTGAACGATCCCGGCCTGGTGATATTATATACCGGTTTTGTGATCAAAGGCGATTTCGACAGGGAACATATTGAAGGTTCCCGCTTCTTGTGGGCCGATTGGCTGGCGCCCGACACACCCGAAGCATCGATGAATGCGGTGGATGCAAAAACAGCCACCAAACGGTTACAGGACCTGGGCATCAATAAAAACTCAAAGATCGTTTTATGTCATAAGGGCGGAGACGTTACCATTACCGCAAGGATGTTTTGTTCGCTGGAATATTTTGGCCTGCAGGGTAAGGTCTCTTACTTAAACGGCGGCATTGAGGCCTGGAAAAAAGCAGGATACCCGGTAACCAATAAAGCTTCTGTTTATAAGAAAGGGAATTATGTTGCCGCGATCAACCCGGTTTTGGTAAACAAGGATTATGTATTGAATGCATTGAATACAGGCTCGCAGGTGGTGGTGGATGCAAGACTGAAACGCTGGTACGATGGCGACATTACCGGCAACCCCCGCGACGGGCATATTAGCGGGGCCCTCAATATACCCTACCCCGATATGGTTGACTCCACCAATGCCCTTAAACCAACCGCTGTCCTGGAAAAAAATTTTACCGCCGTGGCGCCCGATAAAAACAAGGAGATCGTATTGTATTGTTTTATCGGCCAGACCGCCTGCGTGGATTATGTGGTGGGCCGTTCGCTGGGTTATACTATAAAAGTGTACGACGGAAGCATGCAGGAATGGAGCCGGGATGAAAAACTGCCCATGGAAAAAACAAAGAAACAATAAATTGATACCCTGTCAGAATAAGCCCTCCTTACCAAACCAGGCCCAGTATTGCCAGTTCTTATTCAGCGCAGTATCTTTTTCAGGAAATCCCCTGTCGCGGATATTACCCCCGGAGTAATAAGATAAGTTTTCCTGGATATCCACCTCTGATACCGGCAAACGCCTTACCCGCACATGGATCTTGATGCTGCTGTCTTTAAACACATCAAACCCGTAAATAAGATCTTTTCCAATGCGGTTGTAATATGGCCTGATCTTCGGCTCAGCAGCCGGGGGCAATTTTATAAAAACGTCCGGGTCCTGCGAGGCAGGTATATACCGGAAAGAACGATACGAATCCCCGTCCTTTATGAATTTTTCAAACGAAGAAAAGTTCTCTTTAATAACAAATACCAGGCTGTCGTAAAGCGGGAGATTATAGATCACCTGCTGATCGAATTGATAGTTGTTATACTCCTCCTCCACTGCTTTCTTTCCTGTATCACAACCGGCAATGGTAAAAATAAATAATACCAGGAATAACATAAAATAACGGATCATGAAGTTTGGCTTTTGACTATTAAGGTACAAATTTTCCGGTTGCGGATTTAATAAAGCGGTTAAATTAACCGGGTTCCGTTTAGGTTTATGCAGCACAAAACGTTACGAAAGAGATACCTGCAGGTGCAAAGTCAGATTGCATGGACCTGGCTTTTTGGGGGCTCATCTTTAAATACCGTTTTTAACCGGTGTAATTTTTTTGACTGCAGAAAATGAATCACCCTGTGTTCAATTAAATGATGAAGCGGTACCAGCATGCAGGCTATCAATACTTTTATGGCCAGGATAGGCAAGGGTGCTCCATGAAACCAATGATGAAGTTTTGAATCCAGTAAAAGGATAATGAATTCAAACAAAAAGATAAAGGAAAGAAAGCCCAATAGCCTGATCATCCAGTTGGGCGTATTAAAAAATCCAAGGAGCAATAAACTGATGAGCAGGATCATGCCACCGATCATAATAGCGGTGTACTGAAGATTATGTTTTCTTTCTGTGGCTTTTATTTCTTCATCTGCCGCTTTTCTCATGCTTTCTTCTTCTGCCGCTATTTCTTCCCGCAGGATGTCTTCCTTTTTACTTTGGTTTTCGATGCTGTCACGGTACATATAAAAATTACCACGTGCCTGCCAGGCATTTTTGTAATCACCCAGGGCCGTATAGATAGAATCTAAATTATTGTAAACATCCTGCAGGCCGGAAACTTCTTGCAGTGAATCGAATATGTTTAATGCAGACTGCATTTGAGGCAGGGCTTCGGTATAACGTTTGTATCTTTTCAGGTAGTCGGCATAATAATAAATATACCAGGCGGTAACTACAGGAGGAAAGGTTTTTTTTGAATACGTTATTGTTCTGCGGTAATACCAGTCTGCCGAATCATAACGACCATCAATTTCTGCATACACGGCATTTGTATTATATACCCTTGCAGAATCGCCCAACCGGTAATAATAATCGATCAGTTTGTATTTTCTGCCTGTTTCGGCTCCCTTGGCAAATTGTTGCTGGGCAGCATAGATAGACCAAAGGCCGGTTACGGCAACATATTTGGCTTCATAATAGTCTATAGAATCCGCTATGCGGATATTTTCTTCCCATAACCTTTCAGCAACAGGATAATTCTTCATGCGTTTGTAAACATCTGCTGTATAACCCTGCTGCCTCAATGCGCTGTTGATGTCAGCAATTTTTTCATACTCCTTTTTTGATGCCTGGTAATAGGCTATTGCTTTTTCATACTCTTTGATCTGCTGAAAACCTTCTCCCAAAAAATGGTTTGCTTCCGCGACATACTTTGTAACTTTTGAACGCTCTGCATACTTTTTAGCAGCAAATAAACTTTTGATCGCATCAAGCATTTTTTGCTGGATCAAAAACATCTCCCACTTGCGGTAAAAGTAATGGTACCGCGTTGTGTCTGCAATTCCATCCTTATTCAGATCTACCCGGTTATAATATTCATTGGCTTTATTAAAATCCCTTAACTGGGCATACTTTCGGCCTAAAAATGACAGCATCAATACTTCTTCATTGGGTAATCTTTCTTTAACAGCAAAGGCAAGCCCCTGATCTACATAGCTCTTCCACTTTTCCAAATCGGTATTATTACTATAAGGCAATGCAGCCCACCGGTACGCAGCGAACATATCCTGCTTTTTGCCCGAAGCTGCCCCCAATTCAAAGATCAGCTTAATAAGGCTGTCAACCGCCCTTGTATTTTGATGCTTCTTATAAAAAGCAGCCAGCCTTGCTGTATTTTCTACTTTTTCAATAACCCCTATTGATTCTGCGATTTTCTGCTCCAGTTTTTTTTGCTCAGCCAGCTTTTCGTTTTTGTTTTGTGCCGTGGCCGGCATAACAAATAACAGCAGCACAAACAGAAATACTATCCTGGAAGTGTTGGCTGAAAAATACATCCGGCTGGTTTTATATGTTAAGATATGAAATTATTTACCGGAAGTAAGCTGAGCAGCGGGAAATTAAACCGGCAGTATTGAAACAGCCAATAGCGTTCCCAGGAGTATTTTATCTAACACTTTACCCCTGCTCCTGCATGCAAATCACCAAAAGAGTTTGTATAAAAATATTACCTTGCTGCATAATCTATCACCTGTGCAAAAATACCTCCTCCTCCTTCTTATTTTCCATGCATCCACAAAAGGATTTTCCCAGAAAACCGTTTTTATCAACCGGTATAGTTTGCCGGCAGAAATAAAAGCCGGACAGGTCATTGTAGAAATGCCCTTTGGTTATTCGAATATCCTCAAGGTCTCCGGCGACACCGCCGGCTTAAGAACAGCCGGTGATATTTTTATTGACGTGGCCTGCACCGACTACCCTATCAATGCCTCTTTAGTATCGCTTAATAAGACCCGGGTTGCCTCTTTTTTAAAACGCTTTTCCTTTATTGAAGAAGGCCAGCTGGCGCAGGTGAATTTCTTTCAGCAAACCGATGGTGCCTTACGGGAAAAAGCCATCAGCATGTTTCATGGACTGGTCGTCACCTTCAGGCCCAAACAAACGATCGAAAACGCCAAAAAAGAAGTGGTTAAACTGGAGGAAATTGTAAAAACAGGTACGCCCGAACCGGAAAAAGCTGCGCAAAAAAAAGACAGTGCAACAACCGAACTGGAAAGGCTATATGCAAACAGGCCCCGTAAATTTCAAAACGGCAAATGGTATATACAGGTGGGCAGGGCCGGCATTGTATCACTGGATACCGATGTTCCGAAGAAGTCGCCACTCGACTCATTCATTGTGCGTGAACCTAAAGATGCGCTTGAGGAAGAACTGATAAGCAAAACGGAGTATAAGGAATTCAAAGGGTCAACGGCCATCCGTATCTATTACCCCCACTGGGTTAGTGAAGAAACACTCATTCCTAAAAAGACAGTAACCGTTACAGAGAAACCCGTAGTTACTATCCGTACAGGCAGGATACCCGATACTACCATTTTAACTATCCTCGACAGAACAATGTGGCAAAAGGCAAGTATCGTAGTAGATGTTACCGGCAGTATGTATAAATACACGGCCCAGCTTTTACTGTGGGTAAAAACAAATCCCATCGGCAGCACTTCCAGGAACTTTGTTTTTTTTAACGACGGGGATAATATGCCCGATAAGGATAAGAAGACCGGCAATACCGGCGGCATTTATTATAAGAACTGTAAAAGTTATGCAGAAGTGGAAGCCCTGATGAAATCAACCATGTTAAAAGGCGCCGGTGGCGATTACCCGGAGAATAATATCGAGGCCCTGATCACCGGGGAAAAGATCTTCCCGGCATCAGACTTCCAGGTAATGATCGCCGATAACTGGGCGCCTATTAAAGATAAAATGTTCTGGCACCTGCTCACCAAGCCGGTACGCATCGTGGTATGCGGCGCCACCGAGTTCAATGTAAATATCGATTTCCTGAACCTGGCCAGGAAGACCAATGGCTCGGTTCATGTAATGGAAGCCGACCTGTACAATCTTTCCGGGTTAAAGGAAGGAGAGATATTAAAAGTGGGCAAGAACAGTTTTGTGGTAAAGAACGGGGTGTTTGTGGAGACCGGGTATGATCTCAATAATAAATAGAACGCATGTTACCGGGCATGACCGGGTACCCCAACGCAGTTTACCCGTACTGCATACCTGTGCATCCAGGCAAGGGCTTTTGTAAATTAATTATGTGTAAATTAAAATAAATTTACTGGAAATTAATTTACACGCTTCCGGTAATTCAACAGCAAACATTCATGAGCAATACCAGCCAAGCCCATTGCCGGGCCCGGGAGGAAGGTGGAGATTAACAGCGGCGAAGGCTTATCAGCATTTGCTATCCAAATTCCTAACACTGTCCGGCAGAATTAAACGGCATCAGGTGATCCCATGATCTGTACGTGGTAAATTTAATAAATTGGGCAGGGAACACTTGCGCCAGTTGCAGGGGACCATTTGTATTAACGACCATCCAAAAATACAGTATTTAACAGCTGTCCGAATTTTAAATGAACCCCAGGCCCGGGTACGGGCACCCGGGCCCAACGGGCACCACATGCCCTGCCCTGGCAGAGCAGCTGTTCCGGTATATTAGTTCATATAGGTTTATTGCCATTGAAATAAAAATGCGCAATACTGTTAGTTATCCGTAATAGTTTCGCAGATAATCGTATAGCCAATGTACAAGATCCTTTTACCTCTTTTCTTATTGTTTTCGGGTACCGGTATTTTTGCCCAGGGGCAGGATAATTCCAGCATTCGTATCACGGTACTCAATGAGCAGAAGAATGCACTTGCAGGTGCAACCGTAACATTACTCACCCTGGATTCTGTGATCGTTCGTTCAGGGGTGGCCGGTACATCCGGCATTTTTGAATTCACAGGGCTTAGCAGCGGTAAATACCTGGTCAGGGTGAGCCAGGCAGGATATAATGATGGGTACAGTATACCGATCGACCTCACGAACAAAACCTCATTTGCCGGTATCGTTACACTAAGATCCAGGAACAAGCTGCTGAGTGAAGTAACGGTTACTTCTAAAAAACCGGCCATCCAGTTCCTTGCCGATAAAACAGTAGTGAACCCCGAAGCCAGTATTTCAAATGCCGGAGCCTCGGTGATGGATGTACTGGAAAAATCGCCGGGCATTACCGTGAATAAGGATGGCTCCATCATCATGAAGGGAAAACCATCAGTAACCGTTTTGATCGATGGCAAGCCCACACAGCTAAGCGGTGCAGACCTGCAGGCCTATCTTTCCGGCATCCCTTCCTCACAGGTAGATGTGGTGGAACTGATCGAGAACCCCGGGGCCAAATATGATGCAGCAGGCAATGCCGGCATCATCAACATCAAAATGAAAGCTAACCGGGTGAAGGGTTTCAATGGCTCCATGAACTTAAGTCTGGGACAGGGCATCTATACCAAAACGGGCAATTCGCTCAACCTTAATTACCGGAATGGAAAAGTGAACTGGTTCATGAACTATGGCATGCGGGCCAGCACGGAGAAGATGGAGATGTGGACGCTACGGAAATATGTGAATACCAAGAACGAAGATTCCGTTCTGCTGGAACAGCCAAATGCTAACAAGAACACCCAGTTTGGACAGAATATTAAAACGGGTCTCGATCTTTTTCTGAACAAGAACACAACATTAGGCATTGTATTCACCGGTGGTATCTTCAACAGGAAGGCAAACAGTTACAGCGATATCAACTGGATGGATCCATACCACAACATTGATTCTTCCATTAACACCCGGGGAGAAAACAACAGGAAATTCAGAAGAGGCGGTGTGAATGTAAATGGTAAGTTTAAACTCAATGCCGGCAGTGAATTGGCAGTTGATCTTGACTATGTAAATTTTACGATCAAAGGCGATCAGCAATACCAGACCCAGTTGACAGCCCCCGGCAGCGATATGGAACTTACCAAGGGAAATATCCCGGCCAAGCTCCAGATCTTTTCGGCAAAGGCCGACTATACCAGGCGCTTTAAAAAATTCGTACTCGAAACCGGCCTGAAAACGGCGATCAACAAAACAGATAATCTTGCCGAATATTATTTTGCCCTCAACAGCAACCCCTGGCAAGTTGACCTGAACCGCAGCAATAATTTTAAATATAATGAAGCCATCAGCGCAGCCTATGCAAGTGTGGATGCAGAGAAAGGTAAATGGCACTGGCAGGCCGGTCTTCGTTATGAATTCACATATTATAAAGCACACCAGCTGGGTAATGCTGTTGTAAAGGATTCTGCTTTCAGAAGGCAGTATGGAAGCATCTTCCCTACTGCTTTCGTCTCTTACAATTTAGACAGTAATAACACGATCACCATCCGGGCAGGAAGAAGGATCGACAGGCCTGCATTCCAGCACCTGAACCCTTTCACCACCATCCTGAACAAATACACGTACGAAGCAGGTAACCCGTTCATCAAACCGCAGTATACCTGGAATTTCTCTGTGGCCCACACCTATAAGCAGATGCTTACTACCGAGGTCTCCTACAGTTACCTCAAGGATTATTTTTCGCAGATATTCATCATCGACTCCAGCAGCAGTAATGTAAATGATAACATTATCATTTATACAAGGGGAAATGTTGGCTCTTTTAAAAACTTCGGCATTACAGAAACTTTTCAAATGCCCCTTACCAAATGGTGGAATATCACCGCAGCAGCCATGTACAACCATAAGGTGATAAAAGGCGTGGTATGGGCCCCGTTTACAGCAAGGGTGAATCAATTGAACATAAGCATCAACAACCAGTTCCAGTTCAAGAAAGGATGGAGTTTTGAACTGAGTGGATATTACCAAACGAAAAGCCAGATAGACCTGCAGGAATGGCTGGAGCCACAGGGAGAATTGAATTTTGGAGTCAGCAAACAAATACTTAAGAAGAAAGGAACCTTAAGGTTGAATATCCGTGATATCACCTGGTTCCAGAACTATTCCGGCTATTCCACTTTTGAAAATTCATATGAGCCATTCAAAATAAAATGGGATTCGAGAGTTGTTCGGTTGAGCTTTACCTGGCGTTTTGGCAAGCCAATGAAAGCAGTGAGCCGGTCTGAAGGCGGAGCCAGGGATGAGATTGACAGGGTGGGCGGAAATTGATCCGGGCTTTGTAGTTTGCAGCAGGGCGGTTTTTAGCTTGCGGTTAACCCGAAAACACAAACATCTCCCATAGTTGTCAGGATCAAATCACCTGACAACAGGCAGAAGTAAACGGTATCAAGTGATCTTGGCAGAAAACTTGCGCCCGGGGCCCAGTGGAAGATATCTTATTGTTTGAACTGCCCCTTTTCCCAGGTTCCGCTGTTAATTATTTTACCTTTATTATTATAGTAAGTTCCTCTTCCGTCAATCTCCCCTTCCCTGAACTCGCCCACATACCGGTCGCCGTTGCTCATTGCAAACACAGCAAAGCCGTTTTTCTTTCCAGCCTTCCATTCGCCGTCATACCTGCCCTGGTTAACATAATAGAAAAAACCACGGCCTTCATATTTACCGGCCTTCCACTCCCCCTCATAATAATTGCCGTTGGTAAAAACAAGAATCCCATGTCCTTCCGGGTTGTTGTTGAAAGTACCTTCATAAATATTTCCATTGGGAAAACGATACACTCCCCACCCCGTCATGGTGCCGTACCTCCATTCGCCTTCGCTTTCAACGCCCGACGTATATTTCATTATTCCAAAACCATGGGGCCGGTCATCAAGTACCTGCCCGGTATATGTTCCCTGGGGATAGGTAAGTACCTTTTCATCTCCATAGAATGTCATATTATCTGAGGTGGTAAAGATGCCTTTTACCCAGGTACCCTCCTGCAATATCTTTCCTTCCTTATCATATTTAATACCTTGGCCTTCCCGCAGGCCATTCTTCCATTGCCCTGTGTATTTATTGCCGTTGGCCCATAGATAGGTACCATTGCCATGGCGGAGGCTGTCTTTCCATTCGCCCGTATACGATGAGCCATCCGCAAAACGTACGGTGGCGGTCTTCAGAGAAAGGCTTTTGGGTTTTGTTTGTGCACCGGCATGTACCTGCACCAGCAACATACAGGCCGCAATAACGTATCGTATTAAGTTCATGTCAACAAAAAGGCAGTGACTTATTAAATGCCCCTGTAAAAATAACAAGATAATATAAGCCTGTGTTCCGTAGCGGAGGGTATTTTTAGTTAGCCGAAAAGCAAATGCTGCAGGCGGAGTTGTTATACCGGGAAGGGATATCTGCAACAGCAAATACGCAACATTTGTATTGCAGATTCCGGACACTGTCCGGTAGAATTAAAAGGCATCAAGTGATCCCTTAATCTGTACGTGGTAAATTTAATAATTCGGGCGGGGGAACACTTGCGCCAGTGAGGCGAAGGTGCATATTTGCACCAGCCGACTGCGGCAAAGAGATTATACACCATAAACCCTTTTATTCTTAGTTAATCAACTGCCAAGCAGGACTGAACCAATTCGATTGAATATTGGTTACTTGTAATATTCCCCCTTCAGGATTTAAGAATAAACCTTCTTCATTTTTTATGGCAAGGTAACCTGGATATGTTACCATTTCTTCAATAGTCCACAGACCATAATTACCGAGCAACATAAACGTATAGTCGTTAACTGGTCTGCCTAATTCAATTCTAGGTATGGGATTATTATAGCTGTAGATCGACATAAGGTATAGACCAGTTTTAACGTGTTGTATTCTAACCATTCCTTTTTTCACGAATGAATCTTTATAAATAATTTTCCAGTGATCACCATCACCTATAATAACATCTGTAGTGTTACTTTTTTGCAGTGCTTTTTTTAACCAAGCATTATTTATTATTACAATTTCAAAATCCGGTTTTCGGTTATTTGGAAGTGCTGGAATAGGATCTATAATAACACCAGGCTCAGGCTTCACATCTATATAATAAAATCCATCATTATCTCCAGAAATACCTCTGTTCAAACCTGGCTCTATCATTTCACCTTGATCTACAAAAAAATTACCACCAACTGGGTACACAAACTCACCAGTATTAATAACTGCCCTAGGCCCTGTCAATTCCAGGTAAAACATAGCCTGTATAACCTCATCTTCAGTTGCAAGTCTCATATTTCTGGAAGCTGCCATTTTTTT
>DAOLIP010000086.1:0-15344 GCA_035328475.1 Ferruginibacter sp. | reverse complement strand
AATGCCGCACGGGTTCCTGTTTCATAATTATCGCTGCTGAAGGTTCCCATGAAGGGCATTTCGAGATGTACATGGGGATCGATACAGCCGGGAAAGGCAAGCAATCCTGTTGCATCAATTTCTTTCTCTGCTTTAACATCCAGGTTTTTTCCAACCGCCGCAATACTTTCTCCCTGGATAAAGATATCCCCGGTGTAATTATCTGCAGCGCCAACGATGTGGGCATTTTTTATCAGCAAGGACATGATCAACCGTTTTCTTTGTTATCCAAATTTACAGTTCCTGTTTTATTATTCCGCATCAGTAAGATATATACTATTCCGCTTACAAAAAAACCAACAAACCAGGCATAATGATACAGGTTAGATACCCATTCAGGAAATGCAGCAGATGAGATGAGCTTTACCTGTAATAAGAATCCGGGTATGTTTGGAACGATCCCGATCAGCAATGCAATAGTGGCAGCATTATTAAATCCGTTCTTAAATCCGTACCGGCCTTTGTGCTGATACAATTCAGCCACATTCAATTGCTGTTTCTGCACAAAATAATAATCGGCGATCATGATGCCGCCTACCGGGCCGAGTAAACTTGAGTAGGCGATGAGCCAGGTGAAGATATAGCCATTGGGATCAGCGATCAATTTCCACGGGAAGATTAGGATGCCGATGAAACCGGTTATGTATCCACCGGTTCTGAAATTGATCTTACTGGGAGACAGGTTAGCAAAATCGTTAGCCGGACTTACAATATTTGCGGCAATATTGGTGGCTAAGGTAGAAATGGCGACCGCTATCATAGCAATACTTACCAGTAATTTGTTTTCAAATTTTCCTGCTAATACTACCGGGTCCCAGATGGTCTCACCATAAATGATGAAGGTAGCTGAAGTAACCACTACGCCAATAAATGCAAACAAGGTCATGGAAGGAGGCAGCCCAATGATCTGTCCATTTATCTGTGCTTTCTGACTCTTTGCATAACGGGTAAAGTCAGGGATATTCAATGAGAGTGTTGCCCAAAAACCAACCATGCCGGTGAGTGCCGGAAAAAAATAATTCCAGAATGCCGGGCCTGATAATTTTGCCGGCTGGGAAAGTATCGGGCCCAAACCATGTCCAGCATTGATCGCCCAGAACAATAATGCCAGTGCAGCCAATGGTAAAAAGAAGGCTTTAAAGACCAATAATTTTTTTATGCTTTCCACACCTAAGTAAACAACCCACATATTCAGCAACCAGAAAAGAAAGAAACAAATGGCCGGGCCTGTTTGCAATCCAAACGAATCAGGAAATACCTGTGTCATGGTTGCCAATGCAGGTATCCACAATTTAAACATCTGGTATAATGCAAATCCACCGATCCATGTCTGGATACCAAACCAACCGCAGGCAACAATTGCCCTAAGCATGGCCGGAATGTTAGCACCGGTTGTACCAAAACTTGCCCTGGCAAAAACCGGGAAAGGAATTCCGTATTTGGCACCGGCATGCCCGTTCAGTATCATCGGTATCAATACAACCGTATTGCCAATAAAGATGGTGAGGATGGATTGCCACCAGTTCATTCCGCCTTCGATCAATGAACTTGCCAGCATATAAGTAGGAATACATAAACTCATGCTGATCCACAGCGCTGCGTAGTTCCAGGTACCCCAGCTTCGCCTGTTTTGCGGAATGGGGGCCAGATCCTCATTATATAAGGAGGGATCAGTTGTATTCAGGCTTTCGTTCATTAAGGGTTATTGATAATTTGAAAATTTGGTGATTTGGTAATTTGATGATTTAACTCATTCGTACACTATCTTTCATCTTCAAATCATCAAATCAACTAATCTCCAAATCGGCTAACTTAATCGCTTCGCTGATGATCGCCAACCCTTCATCGATCTGTTCCCTGGTAACACAAAGCGGCGGGGCAATAAAAATATAACTCCAGCGAACGAATGTATACATGCCCAGGTCTTTGATCTTTGCGGCCACTTTATTCATCACGGCCATTTCATCGGGCTTTGCATTGAAGGGAGCCATGGGTTCTTTTGTATTGCGGTTCTTCACCAGTTCAATGCAACCTAAAAGGCCGGTTGTTCTAAAGTTACCGATGGAAGGATGTTTTTTCATTAATTCGGCAACTCTTTCTTCTACATACTTACCCATGGCCGCTGCATTTTCTATAAGATTATCATCTTCATAAATTTTTATTGTTTCCAATGCGGCCGCACAGCTTACGGGGTGGGCAGAATAAGTAAGTCCGAGTGCCAGCATAGTATCATCATACTTTGCTGCGATCTTATCGGATACCATCAAACAACCGAATGGAAGGTATCCGCATGTTAATCCCTTGGCCATACAGATCATATCCGGGATGATGCCGTGGTTCTCAAAACCAAACCATTTGCCGGTACGGCCAAAGCCACTCATCACTTCATCCATGATCAAAAGAATGCCGTGTTTGTTGCATATCTCCCTTACCGCTTTTAAATAGCCTTTGGGATATTGCAGGCAACCGGAAGAGCCTGATTCGCCTTCCAACAAAATAGCAGCAATATTTGCAGGTCCTTCATAAGCGATCATTCTTTCTAATTGTGCTACCGATTCTTTTAATAAATTCTCTTCCCCGTATTCCCAGCGGTATAAATATGGGAGATCGAAATGAACAAAGTTGGGTGCCTGTTGTGCATCAGCAGGAATTCTCCTGGGATCGCCACTTGCTGATATGGCACCGATGGAAGCTCCGTGGTAAGACTGGTAACGACTCAATATCTTATGTCGGCCGGTATAAAGCCTCGCCAGTTTGATCCCGTTCTCAATAGAAGTGGCGCCGCATAAGGTAAAGAATGCTTTATTCAGGTCGCCCGGACAGATCTCCGCCAGTTTCTTTCCCAACTCACCCCTCACTTTGGTAACACAACTCGGCGTAACATAACTCACTTCCTGCATTTGCTTAACCACCGCTTCGGTGATGCGCTGATTGCCATGGCCGATGTTCACGTTCATCAGTCCCGATGAAAAATCGATATAACATTTACCATCGTAATCATAGAGATAAACCCCTTCGCCATATTTCACCGCAATGGGTGCAATACCTTTTTGTTTGCTCCAGCTGAATAAAGTGTAATCGAGATTATTCTGAATGATCTCGGTTGATTCGGAAATTGTTTTTGTACTCATTATTTTAAATTTTAAATTTTAAATGTTGAATTAAAATGCAGTGGTACATTTAAAATTTATAATTCAACATTTAAAATAATTTTCTAACTCATCCAGTTCACCCCCGCTTCTGCATTCCACTTGGTGGTGCTTTTCTTCAGTTTTGTCCAGAATTCAATGGAACTTTTGCCGGTAATATCTCCCACACCAAATTTACTTTCATTCCATCCGCCGAAAGAGAATGGCTCACGGGGCACCGGCACACCCACATTCACACCGATCATGCCCGCACTTGCCCGGTCGATGATATAACGGGCCATACCCCCGTTCTGTGTAAATACGCTGGCTGCATTGCCATAAGGGTTTGCATTTTCAATGGCCAGCGCTTCATCAACGGTATTGGTGCGCATGATGGAGATCACCGGTCCGAAGATCTCTTCTTTGGCCACACTCATGTTGGGCTTTACAAAATCAATTACGGTGGGGCCAACATAGGTTCCATTCTCTTTTCCCTTCACTTTTGTATTACGCCCATCTACTAAAATTTTTGCGCCGTCCCTTTCTGCTTCGCCGATATAACGTTCAATTCTTTCTTTGCTTTCTTTACTGATAACAGCACCCAGGTTCTCACCCGGAATGATCTTCCTGGCTTCTTCGCATATCTTATCAATGATGCTGTCTACATTCCCCACCCCGATCATAGCACTGGCTGCCATACAACGTTGGCCGGCGCAACCACTCATGGATGCGGCCACATTTTGAGCCGTCATGCCTGGTATCGCATCGGGTAATACCATCAAATGATTTTTTGCGCCGCCCAATGCCAGGCATCGCTTATAATTTGAGGTAGAACGCTGGTAAACGATCTTGGCAACTTTAGTAGATCCTACAAATGATACTGCTTCAATGCCCGGATGATCGCAAATGGCTTCAACGATCTCCACATCGCCATGAACAATATTGAATACCCCGTCGGGCAATCCGGCTTCCTTTAATAATTCAGCCAGCCTTCCACAACTCAACGGCACTTTTTCTGATGGTTTGATGATCATGCAGTTTCCCAGTGCAATGGCATTGGGCAGGGTCCAGTTGGGCACCATGGCAGGAAAATTGAATGGCACGATGGAAGCCACTACACCCAGCGGTACATGTTCGGTACGGCATTCCACCCCTTTACTCACTTCGAGTACTTCACCCGTTACTAACTGCGGCAATGAAGTTGCAAACTCAGTCAGTTCAATGCATTTTTCAATTTCAGCAACGGATTCGCCGTATGTCTTACCATTTTCTTCACTGCACAGTTCGGCCAGTTCTTTTAAATGTTTTTCCAGTAATGTTTTATAGCGGAAGAAGACCTGTACCCTTTCTTTTATCGGCGTTCTGCTCCAGGCAGGAAAAGCCACTTTCGCTGCCTTAACAGCTGCATCAAGGTCTTTAGATGAAGACATGGGCACAGTGGATAATAAATTCCCATCTACCGGCGAGATCACTTCCATTGTGCGGGAAGAAGAAGCATCAACAAATTTTCCATTGATGTAATTTTTTAGCGGGGCGTATTTCATATACAAGTTTATTGAACCATAAATTAAAGAAAATAACTGAGACCTTAAAAGTTAGTGCTGGAAATTTGGATGAGGCATATAAAACAAAAAAGCCCTTCAACTTTTGTTGAAGGGCCAGGGTCATTGTGTCGGGATGGTCCCGATTACGATCGGGACGACCTTCCAGATAGAAATCGGGGGACGCCATATAACCGGGCTACACTACATCCCGAACTAATCAAGCTAATAAAACAAAAAAGCCCTTCAACAAAAGTTGAAGGGCCAGGGTCATTGTGTCGGGATGGTCCCGATTACGATCGGGACGACCTTCCAGATAGAAATCGGGGGACGCCATATAACCGGGCTACACTACATCCCGAACTAATCAAGCTATTAAAACAAAAAAGCCCTTCAACTTTTGTTGAAGGGCTAGGGTCATTGTGTCGGGATGGCAAGATTCGAACTTGCGACCTCCTGGTCCCAAACCAGGCGCGATAACCGGGCTACGCTACATCCCGAACTATTGGTTACCGATCTTAAAGAACTTGTTTTTTGCGGAGAGGGTGGGATTCGAACCCACGGTACAGTTTAACCCGTACGACGATTTAGCAAACCGTTCCTTTCGGCCTCTCAGGCACCTCTCCGAAATACCTAAATAAATTATACAATCAACTCAATCCGCTCCTTTCGTCCGCCAGCCGGCGGAACCCTTGTTGACCTGCCCTTACTGTTTTGTAAGGGGTGGCAAAAATACAATCCTAAGCGTTATCACCCAAAACTAAATGGAAAAACAGGGCAATTTAGCGGGGAAAGTTTTTTTCATTAAAAATCCGGGCCTTTAATGATCCCGGATCTACTATTAGTGCTTGGTATAAGGTCGCTTTATTACATGGCAGCGAGGTGAACCTTCTGCTGCAGTTCCATCACACTTTCCTTGAAAAGACTATCGGTATCCATCAGGTCCTTTACCGTCTGGCAACTGTGAATTACCGTGGTATGATCTCTTCCGCCAAAATGTTCGCCAATGGTTTTGAGTGAATTCTTGGTGAATGCCTTTGCCAGGAACATGGTGATCTGGCGTGCCTGCACAATTTCACGCTTGCGTGTTTTTTGTAACAGCTTATCATAAGGTACATCAAAGTATTCGCATACCATTTTCTGGATGGTATCGATGGTGATCTCCTTACTGGATGATTTGACAAAATTACGTAGCACTTTTTTAGCCAATTCAAGGTCAATTTCCCTCTTGTTTAGCGAAGATTGTGCCAATAATGATATCAAAGCGCCTTCTAATTCACGTACGTTACTGTTGATATTGTAGGCAATATATTTAACCACTTCACGGGGCATATCCAGCCCGTCGTTCTTCATCTTTTTTTCCAGTATCTCTATCTTGGTCTCATAGTCCGGCACCTGCAGATCGGCGCTTAAACCCCAGCGGAAACGGCTCAGTAATCTTTCCTGAACCCCTTCCAGGTCCTTTGGTGGTTTATCGCTGGTCAATATCAGCTGTTTACCACTCTGGTGCAGGTGATTGAATATGGAAAAGAATGCATCCTGCGATTTTTCGGCCCGGTTAAAGAACTGCACATCATCAATGATCAGCACATCTATCAACTGGTAAAAATGGATGAAATCGTTGATAGCGCCGTTACGTCCATGGTCTATAAATTGATTGATGAACTTCTCTGAACTAACATATAATACGATCTTATTGGCATGAAGCCTTTTTACCTCGTTTCCTATTGCCTGGGCCAGGTGGGTTTTACCCAGGCCAACCCCTCCATATATAACCAGGGGATTAAAAGAAGTGGTACCCGGCTTTTCGGCCACGGTTTTGCCGGCCCGGCGGGCTACCCGGTTGCAATCGCCCTCAATAAATGCTTCGAAGGTATAGGCCGGGTTCAGCTGCGGATCGATCTGCATCTTTTTCAACCCCGGAATTACAAATGGATTTTTAACCGGGTTGTTTATCACCAACGGGAAATCCATTTCGTTATTTGCAAATGATTTATATCCTTGTCCTGGAATATCTACGGTTTGTTGTTTGTTCTTGCTGTTACCGCTGTCTACCATGATGCGGTATTCAAGCCTTGCTTCTTTTCCTAATTCTCTCTTTAATGTTTTTGCAAGAAGTGAAACATAATGTTCTTCGAGGTACTCATAAAAAAACTGGCTGGGAACCTGTATCGTTAAAACTTTTTCTTTTAATGCAACCGGTTTAATGGGTTCAAACCATGTTTTGAAATGCTGCCATTCAACAATGTCTTTGATTATCTCCAAACAATTAGCCCATACTTTTTCAAAAACTTTGTCCATTAGTCCTTAAGCAATTTATATATCGAGTTAAGAATATTTTCTTCCGTGGTTTTGCCGGGTAAATTTCTTTCCGGTTTTCAACGAAAAAAAATCTTTGGCAGGACAGCGAATATCGAATAAAATGTTGAAAAAAAAATTTTTTATTCCATTGTTTTTTTTCCTACCACAACAGTATGCGATTTCGCCAGATTTTTTCTTTTATATCCTGCAAATTCAAAGTCAAGCCTGCCCAGCATTATGCCTGCCCAACCCACCTGATTTACAAGCACATCACTACCTGTTTTGTTCTTATATACTTCCGGTGCATCCATAAAAGTATGGGTATGGCCGCCAATAATCAGGTCAATATTCTCTGTTTCACGGGCCAGCACTTCATCACTCACTTTATTGCCCTTGTACTTATATCCCAAATGACTCAGGCAAATGATCATATCGCAACCGTCTTCATTCTTCAACATCGCAGCCGTTTCATTTGCTTTTTGTATGGGATCAAGGTATTTTGTCTTACCAAATAAACTGTCCGGGATCAATCCCGTCATTTCAATACCCACTCCGGTAACACCGATCTTAATTCCCCCTTTTTTAAAAATTTTATACGGCTGATATTTATGCTCCATAGGTGTACCTGTAAAATCATAATTACAGATCACCAATGGAAAATTTCCGTGGGTTAACTGTGTGGCAAAATTTTCAAGGCCTGCATCAAAATCATGATTACCCATCGTGGCAGCATCATAGCCCATCGCTGCCATCGCTTTCATTTCGGGTTCGCCTTTATAAATATTAAAGAAAGGTGTACCCTGGAAGATATCTCCTGCATCAAGCAGCAATACATTAGCCTCTTCGCTTCTTATCTTTTTTATAAGTTCGGCACGGGCAGCTACACCTCCCAACCCCTGGTTTCTTCCCCCATCCATTGGAAAGGGTTCTAACCGGCTGTGCACATCATTGGTATGGAGTATGGTGAGCTTTTTAACCCCTTCTTCTCCCCCTATACCGGCCAGCGCCGACCGGGAAGCCAATAAAGCAGCCGCGGCAAGAGCCGTTTGCCCGATAAATTTTCTCCTATTCTGCATTACTTACCCTGTTTTCTGTTTTTGCTGCTATTTTTTTGCCTTGTTTCATCAGTTCCGCCAGGTAATCAAACACAGCATCCCGGAAGATATAGCCATTACTCACCTGGGGAATGGGCTTTAACATGGCACAATCATCGCCCCCGTTGGCCACATAATCGTTATTGGCAATCGTATAGGTGGCCGACGCATTTAAGGGAGCACCTCCAATTGTTACATTAATGGCTTTTTTGTTCTTTATCTGCATCGTGATACCCGAGCATGGCCATCCGCCCCTTCCTGCAATATGATCCAGGAACTCCTGCAAAACTTTACCATTTATTTTTTGAATGATCAGTAAATTATCGAAGGGTGACAATTCAAACACCTTACTGCGGGTGATATTTCCGGCAGGCAATGAAGGCAACCGGATGCCACCATAATTAATGAATGCTGCATCCACATGAGTGGCATAACTTTTCTGGGCCATCGCCAGCATCGCATCCGCTAAAAAATTACCTAAAGAACCTTCTGGCTGCTTTTTTTCCAGGTCGGTTTCAGAAACTGCCACCACATCATTCATGCTTTTTGATAAGCTGTCGGTATAGGGCCTCAGCAGAGCCAGCATACTGCTGTCTTGTTTTGCACCGGCTGCAATACGATAATCATTGTATTGAACTTTTTGTGCCTGGTACGATAATGTGCAGGAAAATAGAAGGCCGGTTATTAGGAACCCGGCTGATAAAAACTTGCTGATTTTGCTCATGTCCCGAATGAAGAATTAAACAAAAGGAAGGTAGGTATTTTTATCTACAACAAAGAAAAGAATGAATAAAAAATTTATATGGAAAATAGGTTTACTTTTGGATATTAAAATATTGTTATGAGTTATGAATTAACCGGTAAACTGGTGGCAAAGTATGATACGGTTCAGCGCACCGAAACTTTCAAAACAAGAGAATTTGTAGTGGAGAAAAGCGACGATATCAATGGACGTACTATCACTAATTATGTCAAGTTTCAGAGCGTACAGGATAAAACAACCATCATTGACCGTGTAAATGTGGGCGAAGAAGTAAAAGTGTACTTCAATATCAAAGGCAGCAAATGGGAAAAGGATGGCAAGATCAATTACATCACCAACCTGGATGCCTGGCGTATTGAACAGATACTGCAACCCGGAGCCGGTAAAACAGATAATGAATACCTGGAGCCGTTGGATACTTTTTCAGAAACGCCTCCGGATGCCGTGGATGATCTGCCTTTCTAAACCTAACCCCAACCCTCTCCTTAAGGAGAGGGTGATGCGAAGATATTTGCGAATAAAAATTCCGGAATAACTATCCGGCTTAGCTATGCAACAAAAACTTTCTCTTAAGCTTCTGCCTTCAGAAGCGGCTGATGATACCGCCATAAAAAGATCCATTGCCGGTCATACAGGAAAAAAAATATCTTCCGTTTCGGGTTATCATATCTTAAAGCGATCTGTTGATGCAAGGGCAAGAACCATTTGGATAAACCTTAGCCTGGATGCATTCATTGATGAGCCATTTATTCAAAGGGCGGTTCTTCCTTTTCTGTTCAGGGATGTACGAAATGCAAAAAAGAAGGTGGTAATAATCGGCGCCGGACCCGCTGGTTTATTTGCTGCCCTGCAACTGCTTGAACAAGGCATAAAACCGGTCATTTTAGAACGGGGTAAGGATGTAAAAGCCAGACGCAGAGACCTGGCCAGGCTGAATAAAGAAGGCATCGTAAACCCGGAAAGTAATTATTGCTTCGGCGAAGGCGGTGCCGGCACTTACAGCGATGGCAAATTGTATACACGCAGCAATAAGCGGGGAGATATTGACCGGATCCTCAATTTATTCGTACGCTTTGGTGCATCTGAAGAAATATTATACCAGGCACATCCGCATATCGGTACCAATAAACTGCCGCATATCATTACGGCCATGCGAGAGCTGCTGATCGAATGTGGAGCAGAGGTGCTGTTCGAAAAAAAAGTAGTGGACCTTGTTATTGAGCATGATAAGATCAGTTCGGTTAAAACAGCCGATGGAAATTCATTTGAAGCCGATGCTTTTATCCTCGCTACCGGACATAGCGCCCGGGATATTTTTGAATTACTTAATCAGAAACAGGTATTAATCGAAGCCAAACCTTTTGCACTCGGTGTGCGCATTGAGCATCCGCAGCAGCTGATAGACAGTATTCAATACCATTGCCCCGTAAGAGATAAGTATTTACCCCCCTCCTCTTACAGCCTGGTGCAACAGGTGAATGAACGGGGCGTATTCTCTTTCTGCATGTGCCCGGGAGGCATTATTGCGCCGGCATCCACCGCACCCGGCGAACTGGTGGTGAATGGATGGAGCCCTTCAAAACGAAACAATCCTTTTGCAAACAGTGGAATGGTGGTGCAGGTGGAGATGAGAGACATAATGAAGAATGAAGAATTAAGAATGAAAAATGATCCGCTCGTTTTCATGAGGTTTCAACAAATGGTAGAAAAGAAATGTTTTTCAGCCGGCGGGGGTAATTTAGTGGCTCCGGCACAACGAATGGTTGATTTCAGCACCGGAAAAATATCTGCTTCTTTACCCGCATGTTCGTATCATCCCGGGTTAAATACGGTTGATCTTAAAGAAGTATTACCCGGTTTTATTTACCAGTCGCTTGCCAAAGGATTTATAGAGTTTGGTAAAAAAATGAAAGGCTATTTCACCAACGATGCAGTGGTGGTAGCAACAGAGAGCCGCACTTCTTCGCCGGTTCGCATACCAAGGGATACCGAAACACTGGCGCATCCCCAGTTACATAATTTTTATCCCTGCGGCGAAGGAGCCGGTTACGCCGGCGGCATAGTGAGTGCGGCCATGGATGGCGAACGGATCGCCAGGCAACTGGCAAAACTGGCTGTTTGTTTTGCTTTGCCGTTTGTAAAATCACTACCGGTTGTTATTTATTCATCCTTACATTTGACCTGCTAAAAAATAAGCCAACATGAATATTCTGGAAGTACAAAACCTTAAAAAATATTTTGCCACTCAAAAAGCGGTTGATGATATCAGTCTGCAGATAAAACAAGGCAGCATTTTTGGCTTGCTGGGCCCCAATGGCGCTGGTAAAACCACGTTGATCCGCATGATCACGGGCATCTTCTATCCCGATTCGGGCAATATCCTGTTGAAAGGAAAACCCTTTGACCCGGAAAATGATGCCAGGTATATCGGGTATATGCCCGAAGAAAGAGGATTGTATAAAAAAATGAAGATCGGTGAACAGGCGCTCTACCTTGCCCAATTGAAAGGATTGAGCCGCCCCGATGCCATGCATAAGATCAAGGAATGGTTCAAACGGCTGGAAATGGACAGCTGGTGGAACAAAAAAGTAGAAGACCTGAGCAAGGGCATGGGACAAAAGCTGCAGTTTGTGATCACGGTACTGCACGAGCCCGACCTGATCATCCTGGATGAACCCTTCAGCGGACTTGACCCGGTGAATGCCAACCTGATAAAAGATGAGATCTACCGGCTGGCTCAAAAAGGAACTACCATCATCTTCAGTACCCACCGTATGGAGCAGGTGGAAGAGATCTGTAAACACATCATACTGGTAAATAAAGGGAAGAAGATACTGGACGGTACCGTAGAAGGTATAAAACACGATTTCAAAGAAAACCTTTTCGGCATACAGCTTGAAACGATCCCCGAAAATATTGACGGTTCTTCTTTTGAACTGATCCACACGAGCAACAAAGAACTTATTGTACGTATCAGAGATGGATACAAACCCAACGATGTGCTGAGCTATTTTATCAGCCGGGGAAGCAGCGTGGTTTCTTTCAAGGAACTTCTTCCTTCGCTGAACGACATCTTCATTAAACTGGTGGAGGGCACTCCTTCGGCCAGGCAATTTGAAAAGATAACCGCTTAATCAACCGACAATACTTTAAAAAATGAATAAGACCATCCTGATCATAAAAAGAGAATTTTTAACCCGGGTACGAAAAAGAACCTTTATCATCGGCACCATCCTGTTCCCGTTGCTTTACCTGGCGCTGATATTTGGCACAGGGTATATTGCAGACAAAAGCAGGGAGTCTTTATCTGTAGCTGTTATTGACAAGTCGGGATATTTTACAGAAGCCCTGCTGGAAAAGGCCAACCAGGGAGATACATTAAATAAACTGACACTGGTAAAACTGCCTGAAGTTATTTTTAAAGACATCTACGACTCACTGGGATACAATGGTTATGTAGTGATTCCCGGGAATACAAACTGGAAAGAGGGGTTAGACAGTCTTGCCTTTAACACCAACAAAACCTATGGTATCGGCGCTACCAGCCCTATTGAAAGAAAACTGAACAGGCTCTGGGATGAAATAAAGAACGACAGCCTGGGTATTGATTCTTCTAAAAAGCAGATATTGGCAACAAGCGATATCAGTTTAAAAGTGCTGAATATTAAGAACCGGGCAGCCGATTCCCAATCTGCAACAGTTATTGGTTATGTGTGCGGCTTTTTGATGTACCTGATCTTATTATTATATGGCTCGCAGGTGATGATGGGCGTAACTGAAGAGAAAACAAGCCGTATTGCAGAAGTAGTGGTATCATCGGTAAAACCATTTCAGTTAATGCTGGGGAAGATCATCGGCATCGGCATGGTGGCATTAACGCAGTTCCTCATCTGGATCGCCTGCATTTTCCTGATATATAATGTGGGCAAATTCTCCGGCAATAATGGAGGTGCCATGGCAGATGCTGTAGGAAGTGTTCAGAAAGTATTTACCAGTGTTAATATCCTGGTAGTGGTAAGTTGTTTCATTTTTTATATGCTGGCAGGCTTCTTCTTTTATTCTTCCCTGTATGCAGCCATTGGCAGTGCCATTAATGAAGACATGAGGGAAGCGCAATCGCTGAGTTTTCCCATTACCATGCTGGTGATATTTTCCATTGCGTTGATGACACCGGCCATTTCAAATCCATCCAGCCCTATTGCAGTATGGACGAGCATCATCCCGTTCAGTTCGCCTATTGTGATGATGGCCAGGATACCTTTTGGCGTACCCAATACGGTGCCTTTGTGGCAACTGGGATTATCCATGGCATTCCTGGTTGCCGGGTTTATGTTCACTACCTGGTTTGCCGCCCGCATATACCGCACGGGTATATTGATGTACGGCAAAAAACCAAGCTGGAAGGAAATGATGAAATGGGCCTTTAGAAAATAATTCAAATAAAAAAACTCCCGCTGCTTGCGGGAGTTTTTTTATTATTTCAAAGGCTCTTTTTGCGATTGCAGGCCGGGAGTATCTTTTGGTTTTGATGCTTTTTCAATGGCTTTATTCAGTTCATCACCTAAGTATTGATTGATGATCTTCCAGCTCACCGCCAGTAACCCAAGTATAGTACCCAGTATCAAACCGATGAGGGTATAAATTACTTTCGATTTTTGTACGGGATCATAAGGAGGTTCCGGTTTATCCAGGGCTTCAATGATAGGCGTTTCCTTCTGCAGGCGGTAAGCAGCCGATTCCCGGTTATTAACGGCATAATAATACTGTGACTGAACAGTGGCTTTATCCTGCGCCAGGTTTACTTTGGGAATGCTGTACCGTTGCAATCCTTCATTGGTGAAGAACGTGCTTTCATCCAGGGCAATGGCCCGTTTGTCGAGCTGATTAAGCACCGCCAGTAACGAGTCGGCTTTCTTAATGGAAAACTCAAAATCGATCTGTGCCTTTTTCTTTTTCAGTTCTATATAAAAAAGGGAAAGTTTGTCAATATATACATAACTTATTTCTCTTACCAGCTTCTGGTTGCTGTTGGTGTAATACAATTCGAGGATCCCGTTCTTATTGATCTTGGCGTTAAACCCGGCTTTTAAAAGACTGCTTGCCACATTTACCTGTACCAGGCTGTCAAGCGGTGTTTCGATCTTATCATTTTGCATAAAACCGGTATACCGGTTATGTTCTTCAATAAGTAATTCTGAAATGGTTTTGTTATTCATAGAAGGGATCCGCTCCATAGCAACAGCTTCCCGGGTACGCCGGCTGTTGGCCAGCTCCACAATATTGATAGAAGCATCTTCGGTAAAGGACTTGGGGGCATCCGATAAACCCAGCAGGTTGCTGATGGTAGACCCGGTGCTGTTTGAACTGGATGCATTGAGAGGGAATACGGTGGATTTTGAGGTCCATTGTACCACGCTTTGCTTTGCTATAAAGAAGAAAATGCCTCCAAATACCAGTGCAATAATCACAACCAGCCAACTGTACTTCCGCAGCCTTTTTATAAGTTGTTTTAAAAGCTCAATATTGTTCATTTCGTCATTTTAGATTTAAGGCAGCTTATTGTATTATTTTGGCTATGAAAGCTGCTACGGCAATAGGAATACTTGAGAGTGCCACCTGAACCACGGCATCAGTCACTTCTGCTCCTTCAGGCCGTAATGGTACGGTAATGGTTGATCCTTCTTTTACCCTTGGATAGAAATGAATAAAGAAAAGGCTTGTTGTACGCTTGCTCTTACCATTGGCGTACGTAACATATATCCGTTTCTTCCAGGGCCGTATCCCATAACCGCCGGCTTTATCAATATAATACCCCACGTTGGTATGTTCCTTATCGTAGGTTAATTTAAGCGGTGATTGCACCACTCCCTTTACATTAATAAATGGATTTATTTCCGGTATAAAGATCACATCTCCTTCCTGCAGGATGATATCGTACTTTGAATTTTTATACTTAAGAGCCCGGTACAGGTCAATACTCACCGGTTCTTTTGACACTTCACCAAGGCTCATCATCGACGAATCCAGCACGATGCTCCCGATCGAATCGGTAAGAGAGGCAACCTTGCTGGTCACATTATCGCGGTAGTATTGTGTTTTCTTCCGGTACAGGATTGCACCGCTTAAGTCAGCATTCTCTTTTATGCCACCGGCTCTTTCAATATAAGATGAAAGCCTTTCGTATTTACTGAGCCGTGGATATGGACCTGAATACTGCACCAACCCGTTTATCTGCACCAGCTGCTGCAATTCAAATGTTGGATTCTTTCTTACATATATCTGGTCATATGGCCTCAGCAATATCTCTTTTGATACACTGTCCAATTCAAGATTGGGTGACAATTTAATTGTTTTAAGAACCGTACGGGTAGGTTGCTGCATCCCTTTGGCCGAATCAATGTCAACCACACTGGATATTTCAATACGCCCATATTCGGCTGATTGTTTTAATCCGCCCGACAGGTAAAGCAGATCCTGT
>DAOLIP010000085.1:0-15601 GCA_035328475.1 Ferruginibacter sp. | reverse complement strand
TCGGCGCTGCGCGATGCCAGTTTTTTAAAATTTGCGGAGGCTATTGGTGCATCGTCGTCGTACAGTTCAAATTTCATTACCCCTTTGTTGGTATGTATCTCTCCCTGGGTTAGTTTTATCTCACTCATTGCAAATTGTTTTTGCGAAAATAGGATTTAGAAATGATTCTTGGACGTATATTAAAATTACCGCTGGTTGGTGAGGACTACGACCAGGATAATAAGAAATTTCTTTTTCAGCTTCGCTCAGAAAAAAAAGGCTTGCCACAAAGACTCAAAGACACGAAGTAGAAAAATGCATAGCATTTTCCTTTGTGCCTTAGTGCCTTTGTGGCTAAATTAAATTTTGGCAAAAAAAAATCTCGCCCTTTTTAAATACTTATCGTTAGCATTGTTTGTTTATAAAAGCTAATTTTAATTTCAGTTGCAGATGATGCATCATTTGCTGATCAATCAATGAGTAATAAACAGAAATGGATCTTACCGGTAATTGTAGTTGCCCAGTTTTTGTGCACGTCACCCTGGTTTGCCGGCAATGCCATTGCCCCGGACCTGATCATAAATTTCAATCTTCCTGAATCGGCATTGGGTCATATCGCATCGGCAGTGCAGTTCGGGTTCATTTCCGGCACCCTGGTTTATGCATCGTTGATGATCGCCGATCGTTTTTCATCGTCCACCGTTTTCCTGGCAAGCGCTGTATTGGCATCTCTTTCAAACCTGGGTATCTTACTCCAGGAACAAACCATCAACAGTGTGCTGGCATTCCGTTTTTTAACCGGCTTTTTTTTAGCCGGCATTTATCCGGTGGGGATGAAGATCGCATCCGATCATTTTGAAAAAGGGCTGGGCAAAGCGCTTGGATTTTTAGTGGGCGCACTGGTGATCGGAACGGCCTTCCCACATTTGCTCAGAAGCCTTACCACGTCCATATCGTGGAAGATGGTTTTGATCCTCACTGCTGCCTTATCCATCGCAGGAGGCATCCTGATGAAATTAACTGTTCCCGATGTTACCCTTCATAAAAAAAATCAGTCGCTGAATTTTAAAGGCGTCTTTGATGCTTTCAGCAATAGATCATTTCGTTCTGCTGCCGTTGGTTATTTTGGTCATATGTGGGAATTGTATACCTTCTGGGCATTTGTACCCATGATGCTGCTAACGTATAAGAATATGCATACCCAGTCAACCCTGCACATTTCCTTCTGGGCTTTCTGGATCATTGCGCTGGGCGGACTTGCCTGCGTGCTGAGCGGTTATCTTTCGCAACGTTTCGGAGCCAAACGAACGGCATTTGCTGCGCTATTCTTATCGGGTTGTTGTTGCCTGTTGTTTCCGCTTGCATTTTATCTTCCCCCTGTTCTTTTTATTGTCTTTCTTATTTTCTGGGGATTGGTTGTTATTGCTGATTCGCCGCTGTTCTCCACTTTAGTGGCGCAAAATGTACCGGCACAGATAAAAGGAACGGCATTAACCATGGTTACCTGCATTGGTTTTTCTATCACCATTGTGAGTATTGAGTTGCTTAATTATTTAAGCAGGCATACCAACACGCAGTTCATTTACCTGCTTCTGTCTGTTGGGCCCTTCACAGGAATACTGCATATGTTTGTAAAAGACAGGAACCCGATATGAATTGGTGATATTCTTTGTCAGGCTTAAGCATTCTCATCTACCCATCAAAAATGCATTCTCTTCATTGGCGTGTGAACTCCCTATATAATTCTCAAGCCCGCTTCTCAACACGTGAGCGCCGCCGTTTGGTTTTCAACCAACGGCTAAAGGTATATAATGCTACTGTTACAGTTTCTTTACTCATCCGCGAATGTGAAAATCAACATAACTAATGAACCGTAAGTAGTTAGCTTGTCAGTATGAAAACCTACTACCCGGTATACTGGCCGCAGTTCTATACAGCAACAATTCATAACTGGCAACCCCTGCTTTCAGCCGAAAAACATAAGGATACAATTATTAATAGTCTGAAATTCCTTGTAAACGACAAGCGGATCATTTTAAATGCATTTGTGATTATGAGTAACCATATCCATTTGATCTGGCAGCCAATGTTTGGATATACGCCATCCGACATACAGGCATCATTCATGAAATATACAGCACATCAATTAAAACGGTCATTAGCTGAAAATAACCCGGAGGTGCTGGCTGATCTTAAAGTAAATAAATATGACCGGGATTACCAGATTTGGAAACGGGAATCATTGAGCATTGAGCATTGAGCTTAGGTCAGTTGCAGTATTTGATTAAAAACTAGATTATGTACATAACAACCCTGTGAGGGCAGGATTATGCACTAACCCTGAGGATTATTATTACTCTTCCGCAAGGTATTATTTTGACGGATCTGATAGGTTTGGTATTTTAACGCATTATTCAGGAAATTAAGAGTGTGCATATGGTTCCCGCTTGTCTGGAGACAAGGCGGGGGCGCTCTAGAGAAATAGCTGAACACCTGCAGCGGCGAGAAAGATACATGAACATAGTAAAGACGATACTGCAAAAGGCCGGCATACTGAACCGGGTAAAATATTCTTTTGCCGGAAGAATGTATTTTGCCGTTTTCAAACCTGGTCTGCAAAGAAATACCAACAATGAACTGGCCTTTTACCGGTCCTTCTTACCTGTATGTAAACTGATCTTTGATATTGGTTCAAACGATGGACATAAAACAATTGTCTTCTGCAAACTGGCCGGAAAAGTGGTTGCCTGTGACCCCGATCCTTTCAATACAGATATTCTGGAAGCCCGTTTCCGGAATAATAAACAGGTATGTATTGAAGCCGTAGCCATAACTGATCATATTGGTGAAAGTGAACTGTATATTGAAAAGCCGGGCTCGGCATTGAACAGCATAAATCCCAAATGGAAAACGATACTTGAAAACGAGAATAATAACCGCTGGAATGAGCCGGTGAAGTTTACCGATAAAGTGATCACCGTACCTGTTACCACACTGGATAACCTGATCAATAAATACGGCATCCCGGATTATATAAAGATTGACGTGGAGGGCAATGAGAAAAATGTGCTGAAGGGATTAACACAGCCGGTAAAGTATATTTCGTATGAAGTTCTTTTACCCGAATTCTTAACCGATGCAATGGAATGCATGGATTTAATATGCATCTTTAATTCCAATACGGTTTTTAATTATGCCGTGGCGGAAAAATTAATGCTGACCGAATTCTTATCCCCGGTTGATTTTAAGGTATTACTAAAAAGCATGACCATACCACATCTCGAAATAATTGCGAAGTCATAAAGGCAGTCTCTACATTGCCTCTGCAACCAGCCAGTGCATATAATTATCCCTTTCCGTGACGATATATTTTTTTTGATCGTAGCCCAGGTTCTCCAGTTCCGGAAATGTATACTTCATTACCCGTTCATGATCACATAATGCACGGATCAGGCTGATATGGTGTGTTGCTGCAAATACCGCTTCCATTTTTGAAAGCACATGGGGATTTTGTTCATAATGCAGTTCAATGATAAAATCCGCATTGGCAAACTCTTTTACCAACCGGTCATCGATAATTTCATTCTCGCAACCCTCACAGTCAATGATGATCAAACACCTGCCCTGTTTATCTGAAGATTCCAGGTCATTCATACTAAAACAGCCTTTTATCTTAATACGATCCTGCACCCCGTTAAGCAAGGCCAGGGCATAACATTTTTCCCGGGCAGTTTTATTACAGTCAAATGCAATGACATTCAGACCAGGCATCCGCCTTGCCATCCCAACTGCATAGTATCCTTCATCCGATCCGATATTAATAAGATTATTGTACGGCACCGCAGCCAGTTTTTCTAAAGCAGGCAATAATTCCATTTCATAAGAACCGAGTAGCTTTGCATATGTTCTGCTTCCGGTTGCCCGGATATCGGCATACAGTAAGCCTTTGAACATGCCATTCAGCACCTGCTTTTCTGAAAATATTTTTTCACAAAGAGCATAATTCTCACTCCGCCTGTCCACGTAATTATCTCTGGCCCGGGTTATCCTCTTCGTTACATAAACAAAAGGAGAAGCCAGTGCCCAGCTTATGTCATTTGCCAAAAGCAATTGCAAAATCCGTTTTATAGCTGATTTCATTTGTTGTGTTGCTGGATTGCCTTACCGGAAAATAAAACCCCGGTAACCGCAGTATAAAAATTAAGTTTCCGGTGTACAAAAAAAGAAAGCAAAAAGGTATATATCAATATGCTTGTCCATGAAATTACCACGGCGGCCTTTAGCCCGTATTGCACTATGAACATGCTATTGACTGCGGCTTCTGCCAGCAATACGATCAGCAAGGCATAAAAAGAATAGCGTTCGTTGCCGGATGTTTTTAAGACCAGGTTTGCTGAACCAAAAAGTGAATAAAATACCGGCGCCGTACACATGATCCCCAGCAGCAGGTACATTTCAGCGGAAGCGATATTAAAACTCTGCAAATAAAAATACCCGATCCCTAAAACACCTGCCAGGCACAGCAGTTGAAGCATCAGGATGGTCTTTGATGAATTCCTGAACAGTTCCCTGGCATCGCCGGACCTGCCTTGTGCAAATGCATGGGAGAATTTCTGCGGCAAAAAATAATTGAATAAAAAATCGGGGATCAGTACAATGTCTGATATGCGCAACAGTATCTGGAATTTTGCCGCTTCCCCGTTTTTTTCGAAGTACCCGAGGAACAGTAATTCCATCCGGGAAAAAATACTGTACCCCAGGTAAATGCACATAAAATAAAAACATTTCTTCGCCCATTTTTCTTCCACTAAGTTCCGGGCGCCGGCAGTAAAATTCTTTTTATATACACGCCAGGCAAGTACGGCCAGCACCAGGGCAAGGGCTGCAAAGATTAAACTATTGATCGTGTACAGACCGGTTAATGAAAGCCCGGAATCATTCCAGTAAAAGAAATAGAGTATCACACCAAACAATACAAGCGGTTTCAATACCTCCTCAAACCACTGCACCTGTGTAACGATGTGAAAGATCCGTAAAAATGATTTTGTGAGTGCAAGGGCCGAAAACAGGAACACAAGAGCAAGAAAAAGGGATAACTGGCCGGGCTTAAAAAAACCGGAAAAGATTTTACCCCTATACTCAGCAAGTATCAACAAAACACTTAGCAGGATAAAGAGGCCGAGAAAGGTGAATACGGCTCTTTGCAATAAATACTTCCCGGTAGATTTGCTTTCCTCATTCCCCAAAAGCTGCGGAATTTTCTGCACCAGGTAACCATCCCATCCAAAGGTGAGGAGCATACTTGCCAGCGATACCCAACTGATGAACACCGTATATTTGCCGTAGAGGTCTAGTCCGATTAACTTTGTAAGGTATACATTCGTGATATACACCAATGCCAGGCTGAAGGCCCATAACAAAAAGGTTTTGCTGAGTTTGGAGAGCGCTACCGTATTATCAAAATAGTTTTTACGAATGCCTGTAAGGAATTTCTTCATTTTATACACTTCACAGAACTAAAATTAATGAAACTGCTGGCAGGAAAAAAAAGAAAGGTTGCTGTGCTGCTTACGTCCGGGATCGGCGATGCCCTCCTGTTCACTCCACTGCTCAGGGAATTAAAGCAGAAAGGTTTCATCATTACCTGCATCTTCTATTCAAAATTCGACAACGATTGTTTCTTCGACCCTTCCCTGGTGGATTCGAAAGTATTCATCCGATCCAAACTTTCCCTGCTTTGGTATTCATTAACCCGGTTGAGGTATTTCAGCAATTATTACATCAACCATTTTGGAAATGGGCATACCATCAGGCTGGCTGCACAGATCTGCAGCAAACGGGTAACAAAAACCTGCACCGGCTATAAAGCCGTAGATCGGTCAAAAAGAAACAGGGCTGTATTTCCTGAATTAACAGATGCAGAACAGAACCTGCATTTATTGTACAGCCGGGCAAACGCAAAGATCACCGATATTAAAAAATTCCATCAGCAGGCCGTGTTGCCTCTCCCGGCAGGTTTAATAAAGAACAACAGCAAACAAAACAGGCCTTATTTCATAGTCCAGGTATCTGCAGGTAATAACCGAACTCCGTTTAAGAACTGGCCTATGCAAAACTGGGTTACATTGATCGAAAGGCTTTGCAGGTCGTATCCAAATTTTGAATTTGTAATTGCAGGAGATGATACTGAAAGTGAATACATAAAAACGCTGGAGAACATTGACTGTACTAATTGCAGCATACTGATCGGCAAGACAACCGTGAAAGAAGTATTTGCCTTAACCGGAAACAGTGCTGGCTATATTGGATTGGACAGCGGCATCATGCACATGGCCGTAGCATTACAAAAAAGAACGGTAACTATTTTTGGAGCCAGTAATGAAAGTTTATACGGGTATGAAACTCTCAATCCGGGAGATCATAAAGTGATCAGGTCTTCTTTAACCTGCAGACCATGCTCCGGCTGGAAAAATGCAAATACAAGCAGGGTGAATGACCCGATGCTTTGTCCTGATTTTGCCTGTCTTAATTCCATTACCCCCGGCCTGGTCTTTGAACAGATCATTGCCCATTTTAATCTCTGAGGATCATTCCTTTTTTTCTTCAACAACCGGTTCGCTGTATTTGGCAAACCAAAGACAGCCTAGGAAAGCTGTCCAGGCGAAATAATTTATCCGCATCAGGATAAAATCAAACAGTACAAAAAGCAGGAAGATCACAATTAATACCTTATCGTATTTTTTGGTAAAAAAGCCAATTACAAAAACCAGTTCGGCTACCGTTACGATCAAATAGAGCAGGAAGGAAAGCTGTTTATGAATAACGAGGTAGTTAAGGCATTTCGTAAACCAATCCGAAGGCGCATCCACCAAATAAGCCGCATGCTGCAACAGCAGTACCCCGCTCATTTGTTCGGTATTGAATACGGCCCCGGTACGTATCTTCCACAACCCGGCAGAGAAAAAGAAGAGCAGGAACAGGTAGCGGATGCTGTTAAGTGAAAAATAAAGCCCGGTATCCGATCTGAATACAAAGATCCAGGGCAACAGTATCCAGCCCGCAAAACCGGAAATGCTCAGTGGGGTAAAGGATGATAAAAGCAGCGTATAAACAAAATTGAAGATGCCGGTCAGTACAGCAATATAGCTTTGCTGTCTTTTATTTACGGTTGCCAGCAACATAAAAGGCATCAGCAGGAACAGTATATCCAGGCCCAGTTGCAACGGGTAATTATTGATCAATACCTTTTGAATTCCTGCCAGCAAAACGATGTTCAGTGAAAGATCGAGCCTGTTGAGAAAGAATACCGGCTGTAACTGGTGAAACAAAAGCTGGTTGAAGAAAAGCCAGGCATAGCTCACTACAAAGCAGCACAGGTAAAATACCGCAAAGTTTCTTCTATGGGTTTTATTAATTACCAAGGCTGTATAATTTAATGGCGCTGTCTATTGGCTGTAAGTTGCTGCCCTGCCAGGTAAAATGCTGTTGATAGATGGCCAGGTCATTGATGGCCCGGCCCGTTATTTTTTCTGCCTGGATTTTATACCAGTTCATGAACAGGCTGTCGGATATTGTATTACTGAAACGATCGTAGTTCATTATTGAAGACAGGCCGGCGTATCCAAAGTATCTTTCCATGATCGCATACACATCTTTATTAACCTGGGCCTGCCGGGCATAGGTATCGGGGTATATCTGCAGAATGTCACGGCTTGTTAAAGAGATGGCTGCGTTGTTTATTGGCTGGCCATCGGCCAATACCCCATAAACCGTTTGTGTATCTTTCATGTTGAATACACTGCTGTACATGCCGTATTGCAAAACAGGTGTGGCAACCGTTCCCCATTTATAATTTATTATCACAAACAGGATAATAAATGCAGCAAATAAACCGCAAAGCGCTTTGTTGTATCGGTACAAACGCCGGATGAACATGAGAACTATTTATTGAGTGAAGTGGTTTCCATCTTTTACTTCAGACTGTTGATGATCACTGCAAAATCTGCAGCCACTAAGCTTGCACCTCCTACCAAACCGCCATCCACATCAGGCTGTGCAAATATCTCTTTGGCGTTATTTGCTTTTACACTTCCGCCATAAAGAATGGAAATGCTGTCGGCAACTGCCTGCCCGTATTGCTTTGCCATTACACTGCGTATATATGCATGCATCTGCTGCGCCTGTTCGTTGCTGGCTGTTTTACCCGTACCAATGGCCCAGATGGGTTCATAAGCAATTACAAAGCCGGTCAGTTGTTCTGCCGTTAAATGAAACAAACTTTCTTTCAGCTGCGTTTCTACAAAAGTGTTCTCGTTACCTGCTTCTCTTACCGCCAGCGGTTCTCCGCAGCAAAAGATCGGTTTCAACCCGTTCTCCAAACAGATATTCACTTTGGCAGCCAGCATGGCATGGCTTTCATTAAAATATTCTCTTCGTTCGCTATGACCGAGTATCACATAATCAACTGCAATACTTTTAAGCATCTCTGCACTTGTTTCACCCGTATAGGCGCCGCTCTTTTTATCGTAACAGTTTTGTGCTGCTACAAAAGCATTCTTCTTACCGGCCAGTTTATTCTTTACACTGATAAGATATGGGAACGGTACGCCAAATACCGCCTCCTGGTTTGCATTCAGGCTATGAGGGATGGCGATCAGTTCATCCATTAATTTCTCTGCCTGTTGCAGGGTAAGGTTCATTTTCCAGTTGGCAGCAGCAATTTGTTTACGCATGGTCAGTTAATTTTTAGTATAGTTTGTAAATATCTGTCAAAATCTTTTTCTCCCGGTCGGTAATATTCATCCCCTTCATCTTTTTCCAGTTATCAATATCCACCAGGGCCTTGTTCAGTTTATATTTTGTGATCCCATCCGCTCCCCACGAAAAATTAGGAATTAGCTTCGGCGTAAGGCCCTGCGAAACTACGTTGCAGCAAACACCCACCACCGTACCGGTATTGAATGAGGTGTTGATGGCCGCTTTGGAATAATCTCCCATCAGCAGCCCGCCTTTATTACCTGCTGCCATTTCTTTTTTATCGGCATCCAGCCAATACTTTACCTCGCCGGCATTGTTCTTCACATTACTGTTGGTAGTGCCGGCACCCAGGTTGCACCACTCCCCTAACACACTATCTCCCAAATAACCATCATGCGCTTTATTGCTGTATGCAAACAATACCGTGTTCTTTATTTCACCTCCTACGGTGCAGTAAGGTCCTACGGTGGTTGCTCCATAGATCTTAGTTCCCATCTTTACAACGGCACCTTCGCAAATTGCCACGGGGCCTTTTATGCAGGCGCCTTCCATAATAAGGGCATTCTTGCCAATATAAATGGGTCCGTCTTCTGCATTTAAAATGCAATGCTCCATGTTAACCCCTGCTTCCAGGAAGACCTGGGAAGCCTTAACTGTTTTATTTGTTTTTGATATTGGTTTCGATCTCCGCTTGCCGGTGAGCAAAGAGAAATCTTCCCGGATGGCCCAGTCGTTTAACTGAAATATCTGCCAGGGGAAATGAATGGCCTTCATATCGCCGCGGTATCCCACCGAATGATTCACTTTTATTTTATGAAGATCCAGCACCTCTTTACTGGAGAACTTATAAGCAACTCCGCCTTCGGTACCGGAGGAAAGGAACTCGCCGTTCTTCAGTTTTTTAATCCGGGCAATTAATGCAGCCGTAGGCAATACATTGGCATGCACCATCAGGTAATCGTCTTTACCTATGCCCTTGTTTATTTTGATGGATCGTTCGCTGTCGAGGTAGTTGTCTTCCCATTTATCAGCAGATGGGATCTTTAAATAGCGTTCCCATTTTTCCCGGATGGTTAAGATACCAATGCGTATGTCGTGGATATGGCGGGTGTATGTAAAAGGATGGAGGTTCTCCGGTTTACAGTATTCTTCTGTAAAGATTATCTTTTGCATGGGGTAAAACTACTAAAAATAAAAATCCCCCCGGAGAACCGAAGGGACTTAAAGTATAGCCATGAAAAACAAACTTTAAATAAAGATAATGATCTGAATTAAATTATTTTGCTTTTTTTTCGTACCGCTTGTTGAACTTATCAATACGCCCTGCCGTATCCACCAGTACGTTCTTACCGGTATAAAAAGGATGAGAAGTATTAGATATCTCCAGTTTGATCACCGGGTATTCTTTACCATCTTCGTAAACAACTGTTTCTTTTGAGGGAGCGGTTGACCGGCTTAAGAACTGGGTTCCATTACTCATGTCTTTAAAAACCACCAGCCTGTAACTATCCGGGTGAATGCCTTGTTTCATAATTTGTTATGGTTTGTGTACGGATTTTGCCGTACTGATTATCAAAGCGGCAAAGATAGGGCAAAATATTGAATTTTACCGTTGAAACATCAAAAAAATCAGCTTTTCATGTTGATATATTGGAGGGCAATACCCAATCCCCAGCCTTTGGAAGCCTGGATAACGGCCTGCAGGTCGTCAATTTTTTTACCGGATACCCTTATTATATCGTCCATAATGGCCGCTTGTACCTTAAAGCCCCCGTCTTTTATCAGTTTTACGATCTTTTTGGCGTCGTCCTGTTTTATGCCGTTACGCACCGGTACTTCTTTTTTAACCACTTTTCCACTCTGGTATGGCTCTTTGCTCAGGTCGTAGATCTCCCCGGCCAGGCCCTGCTTCATACTGCGACTGATCATTACATCGGTGATCTGGTTCAGTTTCATTTCACTATCGGCCTCCAGGCTTACTTTGAATTCCTTTTTATTCAGGTCAATTACCACGTGGGAACCTTTAAAGTCGAATCGGTTGGTTATTTCTTTAACAACGGTATTGATAGCGTTGTCCAGCGTCTGCAGGTCAACTTTGCTTACCAGGTCAAATGATGGCATAATGGTATTTTTTCCAAAAGTAAAAAACCTGCCGCACAAAGACGACAGGTTTATACAAAAAGAACCACTTGTTTTATCTTATTCCAGGCCCTGGATTAATTACCGCTTTTCACCCGGTTCTGTTCGTCACCGGCTCCACCATTCCTTTTGCTGCTTCCGGCTTTTAATTTCCCCTTGTTGAAACGGTAGGTAAAGCTTATTGATACCGCCCGGCTGTCATTCACATTTTTGAACTCTGCATCTACATTACTGTATTTGCTGTAGCCTTTGAATACGCCGCCGGCGAAAATATCACGGATGTTCAGGCGGATGCTTCCTTTATTTTTAAGTACCTGTTTGCTTACCCCTGCATTCACCTGTACAATTGGTTTGATATAGATCACCCCTTCCAGGCCCTTGCTGCGGTAGAACCCGCTTAACTCAGCTGCCCAGCCTTTGCTGAATTTGAACTGGTGCTGCATCTGCGCCAGGAAGGTGGTAACACCTATGGAGATCGGCTCATTATTCACCACTCCTTTAAAGTGGTTGTTGTACACATTTGTATAAATATTGGCGCTCCACCATTTGGTTATTGATTTGTTGGCAGAAACAGCCAGCCCGATTTGTTTGCTGTTGGCAATGTTGGCCTTCTTAATAAAGGTTTCATTGGTCAGTTCATTCTGTTCCAGCACCTGCTGAATGATATCCGTGGTGGTGGTGTAGTTGACTGTAGTAGTAAGGAAACTGTTGTATGTATGGCTCAGTTCAATATTGTGTGCAAACTGCGGACTTAAATTGGGATTACCCTGTTCAAACGTATACCTGTCAATAAAATGAACAAACGGGTTCATGTCTTCGTAATCGGGGCGTTGTACCCTTCTGCCGTAGTTAACAACAAACTGGTTTTTTTCATTGGCCGTATACTGCACGTAAACGGTAGGAAACAGTTGTGAATAAGACCTCCTGAATTTTGTCTCTGTGTATTCAAATTTGTTCAGCTGTGTGTTATACGTATATCCTTTTGAAACACCGTTTGCATTGGTATTCTCCAGGCGCAAACCAAGCTGGGCGCTCCATTTTTTACCCAGGGGCCTGCTGTAGTTCACATACGCTGCATTGATATTCTCATCATAAATAAAATGATTGCTGCGGCCACTGTCTAACTGCATGTAGCTTGTTTTCACGCTGTCGTAGCGGGCATCGTTATCAGTTTTTACATAACTTGATTTGATACCTGCTTCAAACTTCGCTCCTTTCTTCAAAGGCAAGCTGTAATCGATCTTGCCGCTGTATATTTTAATATCGGTAGGCAAGGTTCCAAGCAATACATCAGGAGCTTGTGTAAGATTGCCTGCGTTATCGTAATAATAACTGGTAAGCGGTTGAATGCTGCTTGAACTATATCGTACATAATCTACGTCGCCTGAGATCTCCTGCCCGGCTGAATCCAGTACGGTACGGAAGTTAACGTTACCGCTGAAGTTCTTCCACTTTTCATCGTTACGGGTGGTAGCGCCTGTTTTACTGGTAAGCACGTGGTTGGGATCATAGATATCGGTATTGGACTCACTCTCCCATGAACTTGGATTGTAAAATCCGTTCAGTACAACGCCCAGCGTTGTTTTCTTTGTTACAAAGAAATCGGCCCCGATCTTGGCATTATAATAATGGCGTTGATTTTCCATCCTTGTTTTCTGATCGAAGATAGATTTGATCTCTTTGGTAGCACTTTCCCGGAAGTTTCTTGTTATGTAAAGTTCTTCGCTCCTGTGGTTACGGTTGTAATTCAGGTTAGAGAAGAAATTCACTTTCTGATTACGGTAGTTAAAACTTACCGCCTCGTTGAATCGGGCATACCTGCCCTGTGTATAACCACTGGTAACACTTCCATTGTATCCAAACTGTTTGTTCTTTTTTGTTTTGATATTGATCACACCGGCATTACCTGCTGCATCATATTTTGCAGGAGGATTGGTCATGATCTCGATCTGCTCCAATTGGTTGGCTGTCATATTACGAAGCATATTGGCCAGGTCTGGACCACTCAGGTAACTCGGACGGCCATCAATATAGATCACCACCCCTGATTTTCCTTTCAGGCTGATGTTTCCGTCCTTATCCACGGTAATACCCGGCGCTTTTTCCAATACTTCCAGCGCTGTGTTGCCTGCACTGGTAATAGAAGCGTCTACATTCACAATGGTCCGATCAAGCTTTCTTTCGATCAGGGGCTTTTTAGAGCTTATCGAAACTTCCTGCAGGTTCTTGCTTACCGGTTGTAATTGTAAAACGTCCAGCGCTACGATTGGCTGACCGGAAGAAAGACTGAAAGACTTACTGTAGCTTTTGGTATGACCTAATGAAGTGGCCATAACCAGGTAATTACCGTCTTTCAGATTTTCGAAAGAGAAATTGCCGCTCTTGTCGGCAACGGCTGTTTTTACCAGGCTTGAATCCCTGGCATTTAAGAGAGAGACGGAAGCGGCATCAATTACTTTCTGATTACCACCGTCTTTGATACTTCCGGTTACTTTAGCTCCGGATTGTGCAAAACTGCATACGACAATGCTCATAGCAGCCAGCAGGCTGAATAATTTTTTCATGGCTTTACTTTTTGTTTTTTGGCTTTTTAATTCTGTAGTTCTATACTTTAATAACTACTTCACAAAAGTAGGTACTTTGTTTTGCATAGTACATTGTTTTATATTCAACGGTAAATTTCAGGGATATGTGGTAATATCCCGGTATACGTTGAAGTAAAGGATTGGTTACAAGAATGGAGAAATTTGGGAAACCCCTTAGGATTGATCCTGTGCTGCTTTTCTTTTAGAATAAATAATGAGGCCGATGCCAATTAGTATAAGACTTACCGATATTATCTCGGCCTGGGTAGGGTGAAATCCTAATATTGAGTAGGTATTATTAACCCGTATTAATTCTACAGCAAAACGCTCTAATCCATTTAAAATGAGATAAATGCCAAATATAACGCCTGGGGTTATAATGCGCTTGCGGATACTCCAGAGGAAAATAAACAGCAAACTGCACATGATAGTTTCATAAAAAGGAGTTGGGAAAACAGGTAAGGGCAGGGCACGGCAATGCTCATCTTCGCAATTGTTCATTTGAACTCCGTCTTTGTTTACGTTACGGGGAAAGGTATAAGCAACCATCCAGGTTGGTAAAAAGGAAGGTGCTTTAAACGACTTATTAGGAACAAGATCCAGGCTTTCGTGTTTACGATTGGTAATATAGATGGTACTATCCTTTCCGTTACGCGTTTTTTCAGTCACCGTACCATCCAGAAAGTAGGTACTGTTCTTTTTCAGGGCATTTTCAAAGTCGCCGGGACCAGCCTGCACAACCACCCCGGCTTCATCGGTTACATATGCACTATTATAAATACCCCAATCACCATCGCCTGCTACCTGGCAGCCTATACGGCCCACTGCATAGGCGATCATTAGCGCCGGGGCTGCTGAATCGACCAGGTGAATGACTTTTATACCTTTTTTAGCTGCATACCAGCAAATGGCAATAGCAGCCATGATCAATCCTCCATAAAAAGTAAGACCACTTGCTGAAAACAAATGAGCAATAGGATCTTTTATAAAATCATCCCAGTTCTCCAGGTTATCAAACAACTTGGCTCCCAATATGCCGAATACCAGGCCCAGAATGATGATATCCCCTACCCGGTCGTGCGGCCAAATACGTACGTTCCGGTTCTCTGGTTCCTTAAGCTTCTGTTTGTTCTTGTCCCACCATTTAAGCCCGGTGAGAAAAGCTGCAACCAGCAAGCCGCCCACAATACTCCCCTCTCCTGAAAAAATATAATCCTGGGGATTCACATCATCCGGTTTGCTGAAGAAAAGGCCAATGAGTTTATACCCGAAAACAAATCCGGCAATAGCATTTATCAGCAATTCACTTATAGAAGCCGGTTTACCCACCACGATCATTTCCTGCCGGGGAGTAAGCAGCCCCATCTTTTCCCTTCTTTGTAATTCCTTACTTAAAACAATGGCAGCAGCTACAAAGCCCATGGCAACCATCAGGCCGAATGTATTTAAAAAACTCAGTGCCTTCCACTCTACGCCAAACCAGTCTTTGAACACATAATATAAATTGGGATACATCAGTAAGGTTGTATGTTTAAAAAATAGGAATGCAATATATTCATTTATTCAACGCAGTAATAAAACAAAACCTCCCGTTTGCAGGGAGGCTGTTGGTGGGATCTCTTATAAATATAAACTTAGTTACAATACTGGTCAAAAGCCCCGATAAGATTATCAGCGATCATCCGGGCGCTCCTGCCTTCTATATTATGCCGCTCAATAAAATGAACCAGTTGCCCGTCTTTAAATAAGGCAATGGCGGGTGATGATGGTGGATAAGGCAGCAGGTGTTCTCTTAGTTTTCGTACCGCATCAATATCAAAGCCTGCAAACGTAGTAGTAATGTGATCGGGTTTCTTTGCCGTATTACTTACTGCCATCAAAACGCCTGGCCTGGCTGTACCGGCACTGCAACCGCAAACAGAATTGATCATAACCAGGGTGGTACCTTTTTCGGCAAGGGCTTTTTCAACCGCATCGGCCGTTAATAATTCAGAAAAGCCATTTTCGGTAAGCTCCTCTTTCATGGGTATTACTATTTCTTCGGGATACATATTTTCCTTTTGTTTTAATGATAACGCAAAATTAGGCTCTTCTGTTTAATATCGTAATGCCCGGCACCTACATTTCCCGATATCGAAATC
>DAOLIP010000084.1:0-15627 GCA_035328475.1 Ferruginibacter sp. | reverse complement strand
GGCATTCATTACCTGCAGCCCGGTTTTCATAGCACCGCTGTATTGTTCAAAGGAAGTATAATACGTGATATTGAAACGATCGATGCTTTTTATTTTACCCCGGATGGCTTTGTCTTCAAATGAACCATAGTAACTGAGCGAGGTGGGGCCAACCGATTTCAGTTTACCTTTTAAAGCCTCATTTTCATAAGAGGCATACCAGGTAAGGCTGTTTTGCCCAAGGGTTTTTATCAACCCTTTGTAAGCAGCGTCTTCATAAGATAGATAATAATCAAAATTGATGGTGCCAATGCTTTTTATCTTTCCCTTCAGCATGTCATTTTCATACGATGGATAATAAGTGACCAGGGTCTTACCGATATACTTCACTTTTCCTCTCAGGGATTCGTCATCAAGGGGGCTGTAATATTCCACTCTCCCTGCGTACGGATCCAATGTACCCATATAGTTTTCCTGGTAGCCGATGTACTTATCATAGCCCCATTTGCTGATGTTTCCTTCCTTTGTTACATACAACTCCACCTGTTCGCCCAAGCCGATGGAAAAAACATCAACCTGCCCGTTGCCGGTGATGGTGATCCGGGCAATATGCTGACCAAACCCGGAAACGGCTGCAATGGTAAATACGGACAACAGGATTATTCGCTTCATACAGATCATCTGTTTTGTTTCATAAAGATACAGCACAATCCCGTTTCCTGTTAGCGGCAAAACAGCTTAATTTGCACATATGAAAAGAATGATCTTTCTGCTGCTGGTTCTATTATACTCCTGCAACCGGCAAAATGATAAAACAACTCATGTGCTTATTGAAACCAGATTGGGCGATATTGAAGTGGAGCTTTACCCTGAAAAATCGCCGGTAACAGTGGCAGCATTCCTGTCCTATGTTGACTCCGGTTATTACAGCAACAGCAGCTTTTACCGGGTATTAAAGGCCGATGAATTACCCAACCCCAATAACACCGGCATCATCCAGGGTGGTATCTGGCAAACAAAACCGGATATTAAAGTAACACTTCCCGGTATTAAACATGAAACCACAGCGCAAAGCGGGTTAACGCATCAGTCGGGTACCGTTTCACTTGCCCGTACCACACCCGGCTCGGCCAGCAGCGAATTCTTTATTTGTATCGGCGACCAAAGTCCGCTGGATGCAGGCAGGCGTGGTACCGAAGATGGCCAGGGTTTTGCCGCTTTTGGTAAAGTGGTTAAAGGCATGCCCATTGTAAGAAAGATCCAGGAACAAAAAAGCCACGGCGATGCGTTTGACAAAAAGATAGAGATATATAAGATCAAAAGACTTTAGCAGTTGAACCTTTTTCTCCTGACTTTGTTAATAGGGAAAAATAACTGAACATGACCCGGTACGTTTATTTTCCTGCTGCGTTATTTATTCTCTCCTCCTGCTCGTTTTCAGCAAAAACAACGGAACGCTATTTTAATAAAGCTAAAACAAAGACCTACGATATCATTGTAGTTCCCGGGATTCCTTTTACAGAAGCAGGTTGGGACAGTACCATGAAAGCCAGGGTTTACTGGTCGAAGTATTTATTTGACAGGGGTATTGCAAAAAATATCATGTACTCCGGTTCTTCGGTTCATTCACCATACTATGAAGGACAGATCATGGCGCTTTATGCCATTGCACTGGGCATTCCGCAGCAAAACGTTTTTTATGAAACAAAAGCTGAGCATAGTACTGAGAACCTGTATTACTCTTATTACAAATCAAAAAAAATGGGTTTTAAAAGCGTGGCACTTTCCACCGATCCTTTCCAGGCCAAACAATTGCGCCGGTATGCAAAGGTTAAGGTAGACAGGTCCATAGCACTCATACCGATCGTATTTGATACGTTGATTGCCATGCGGCATACGATGATCAATCCTGAAATAAATTACCAGCAGGCTTACAACAAAGATTTTGTGCCCCTTACTTCCCGGGAATCATTCTGGAAACGGTTCAGGGGAACAATGGGAAAGAACGTGGATAAGAACGCTTATAAATAACCGTTTCTTTATTTTACCGTAAAATCTACTTCAACATTACTCCACAATAAAGCTACCACTCCCTGTGCTGAAACAGTAAAGGTCATTTTTTCTGAAGCAGGGTCCAGTTTCTTTGCTTTTACATTCACACGCAGTACATCATCTGCCTGGTTGTATTTGAAAGCGCCCCACTGGTTCCATGTTTTATTGAAGATGATCGTCCACTCATCGCCATTCATAATGCTGAACAATCCGTATTTACCTTTGGGTAACGCTTTACCTTCTACCATCACATCCTTATCCACTTCAAAAACAGTTGCTTCATTGGCACCGGTGCGCCAAACCTGTCCGGCCATGGGTTCCAGGTCCTTCCCAATGGTCCTTCCTTTCACCGATGGCTGACTGTAATCGATGCTGATGGTTGCCTCTCCCACTTTTTGTGTAACCAGTGCGGGCGGGCTGGGTCGTTTTGATTTGTCTTTTTGAGCGCAGGAACTGAAAGAGGCCAGCATGATCAAAGAAAAAATACCGAGGGAAAAAAGATACTTCATAAAACAAATATTTGGGGGTTACAAAATCGGTATGAACAGTACCATTTCATCAATTGGCACTGATGCAAACATTGCCTTATAAAGATAAATGAAAGTTTGTTAGAAGACAGGTACAATTCAGCCAAGCCGTTCCCAGATGATATCGCCTACCAGGTTCTTGCTTTCATCGATCACTACATACGCCGCATATGCCCTGTTCTTTTGCCGCGATGCCCTGAGCATTATTTTGTGAGTTTCATACTCACTTAATTTAAATGGCCGGTTGGGATGAAGAAAGGTTCTTACCTGTACGATGATGTTCTCCACAGTTCCCGAAGCCCTGATCTCGTTCTCCTTCGGAAACAGGATTTCTTTTGTGATATTGCTGTACCCATTCTGGGCCAGCCATGATTCCACGTGGCTTTCGCCGGTAAGCTCAATTTCGGAAGAGGTTAAATTTCCCATTGTTATTTAGTTTCAGTAACCAAATATATGGGATTATGAATACAAACAAGTAATTATACCCTAAAAAAATAGTAATTTCCACATACAGTTTAGAAATCCTTCTATTGATAATTAACGGTTTGCTCTTTCTTAATGTAGATATCTTACTATTCCTTGTCAATTTGGGATCAATCCAATTGGCACAATGATCTCCCACCTGTTCTTCACGAATGGATTTATCAGATCGATATCCAGCAAATGAGAAAAACGCACGCCAAAGCTCACCGGCAGCGCATTCCACAACTTGGTATCAAAATACAATTCTGCCCCGGTACTGCGGTTCCTGATGTCTGTTAATACGCCGTTCACCCTTGCTTTTGCATTGGTATGATCATAAAAGGCGTTGGCCCGAATGCGCTGGAAAAAAATGATATTCCCAAAGCCCCAATCCGGGTAAACTATGGGGAAATGATAGTTTACCCCCAGCTTATACATCCGCCGGGTAGATAAAGCCTCGTATCCTCTTGCATAAGAGAAACGTTTGCTGAACAGGTCGGGAAGTGTATCTCTTTTTTGCCAGGAAGCATCGATCACCAGGCTGTGGTTAGCAGATACCCCCGGAAAATAAAGCGAACCGTTTGCAACAAACTTGTGACTGTTACTGAAATTAAATGCATCCCGGTAGCTTACAGAAACTATTTGTGCCCAGCGGGGATTGATATGCTGCCTTGCCTGCTGGCTGGTATTGCTGAAGCGTAAAAATGCATCCAGGTACTTTATCGAATTGTTTGAAAACACATTCTTACCTGCTCCACGGTAATAGTATTGTTCCATATTATAAGCAGCACCGATGGTTAAATACTTGCTTGTTCTGCCGTTGATGAACCGAAGCGGTACAGAAATACCTGCATTCAGTTTGGCCGAATTGAAACTAACCGTTTTTCCCACGGCCGTATCAAGCGTGCGGTTAAAACTTTCCTCTGCGCCCAGGCTTAAAACAGGGAACCAGGCGGCATAGGCGCCACTGAAACCAATGGTATGACTTTTATCGCTCCGGTTGTATGTATAGCTGGTGGTATTGCTGAAACTGCTGAGTATATTATCGCTGAAAACAGCATATCCAAATTCAGGATCATCAATCACCGGCCGCCAGCTGTGAAAGTTAAACAGGCGGAACGACTTTCGATACCGGGTAACTTTGTTCCGGGTACTTCCTGCGCTGCTCTGTTCAAAACTGCTGTCGTTAAGAGAATATAAGGCACCGGAACCGGTCATGGCCTGCACCGAGTCCGTATAAAAATTATGGTTGTTCACTATAAAACCCACCGGAGACATTTCTTTCCAGGCCGCTTTGAACTTTGCGAGCCGGTAGCCGGTAGAAGTAAAGGCCGATACAAGCACTTCTCCTTTTGTATTCACCGCCGGGTGATAGATACCATTCACATTATCCGTTACCTGGTACATCTTGCCGGTCTTGATGTTCACTGCAAAAACCTTATCCGCATTCTTATGCATGGCCGAGAAATAAACCGTATCTCCATTTACAAACGGATAGCCCAGCACATTAAAGGAAAAAGGCGTAAGGTTTTCCAAAGCGCCGCTGTTAAGATCAACTTTTACCAGAACCATATTGCCCTGGGGGTTCCTTGCTGCAGATACGGCGGTATTGGCATCAATAAATTTTGTTTGGGTATAGAAATAGTTCCGGCGGTTAGGGATCTTTTTTATCAATTCACCCGTTACTGCATTCAGCCGGCAAATAGCATTGGTACCATCTGCATTTACCTGCACTGCAAGAATCTCTGTTCCATCTGAATTTATATCGGGTGAGAAATATTTTGAACGAAATGTAATTTGTTTCTGTTGTCCTGTATATATATCGAGCAGTTTTATCACACTGTAATCCCGGTTGGTCCATCTTGGATCTGATTGGTAAACGGCATATACGATCTTTCCACCACGGTAAGAAAAGTAATCATCAATCACCATATCCCTCACCCGTATCTTTTTTTCCTTTCCCCGGGCAAGCAGGTAAAAGGCGCTGATCTTTTTATAAGAATCCTTTACAACCAACACCGTGTCGTCGTTGATATGAACCGGGAAACGGTAATCGGTTACCGTACTGCTCAACGGACTGATATAATTCACCTCCGGCGCAGCGATTACCTGTTTTGGAAAAGATTTGTCTTTAAAGTATTTCATTGCCTCTTCCCTGAATTGCCTGTAGGTTCTTCCGGAATATCTTTCTATGGCCCGGTTGAAGGGATAGAAAACCCCACGGAAAGAAACGGCGTCACGGGTTATGTTCTTCCAGAATGATTCGCCGTATTTTTCATAACCATATGCGGTTAACAGGTAACCCAGCTGGTAATGATCGGGCGTATAATCTTTATAAGAGCCGCTCCGCAATTTCATCCAGGAATAATTCTTATTGGCAAGCCATAGCGATTTAAACCCGTTGTAAAAAGAAGGCATCCTGCCACGTCCCTGTGCACTCACCAGCGTTTCCTGCCAAACCGCATCGCCTTCAAAAAAATAATCGGGCACGGTAATGCCATTGGCAAGCAACTGTCCCTCCTGCCCCAGGAAAAAAGAAAACACTTTGGTGAATCCTTTATTGAAATTGCTGAACTGCTGAATATGCCTGTCTTCGTGAATGATAAGGTTATCATCCCAGCGAAGGCTGCCTGTTGAAAAATTATCCTGCCCGGGTGTCATGTACAATTCACTCATCCGCGGCGCCATACGCACATAGGCATTGGGAATGGTGGTCTGGTACTGCAGCACCACATTCCATTTGCGCTGCTTACCGCCAATGGTTGCGGCAGTGCGGCTGCCCAGTAATTTTACCACATTCGATATGCGGTTGGCCTGGCTATCGAGTCCCTTTGGAAAAATAATCCTCGCCGCTGGCGTATTCACCTGGTACCATTTTGCAGAAGAAGGGTTGCCGCCAAAATTCTGTGCAGTAAGATCACTGGAAAATAAAAGGTATAAAGTAAGCAGTAAAAATGGCCCCGGCTTAAACATGCACTAAAGTTAAAGAAAGAAATTTCAGAAAATCTAAAGGCGCATTAACTTTAGGCTGAATTTCATAACCACATGCCTATTTTTGAAACAAAGCGATTGGTTCTTTCGCAGCTTACATTGCGTGATGCTCCATTCATCCTGGAACTGGTAAATGATCCTTCGTGGATACGGTTCATTGGGGATAAAAACGTACGGACATTGAAAGCAGCGAAGGAGTACATTAAGAACGGCCCGCAGAAAAGTTATGCCCAGCTTGGTTTTGGCTTGTATGCTGTAAAACTGAAAAGAAGCGGTAAAGCCATCGGCATGTGCGGACTGCTGCGCCGTGATACCCTGGATGATGCCGACATTGGCTTTGCCTTGCTGCCTAAGTACACCGGCAAGGGTTATGCGTTCGAATCTGCAGAAGCAGTTTTAAAACATGCCCACGCTGTTTTAAGCATGAAACGCATACTCGCCATCACATCGATCGGCAATTCCAGCTCCGTAAAATTACTGGAACGGCTGGGGTTTCATTTACTGAAACGGGTTCGGCTTACGCCCGGATCGGAAGAGTTAAACCTGTTTGAAAAAACAACTGCATAATCTTCCACAAACTCTCAACAATTAAACCTGCAAATTATAAATACCACAGGAAGTTTTGTACATTCGTTCAAAATCACCTGTATGAAACTTTTTGTTGCCGGGCTTCCTTACGACCTGGACGATGCCGAACTAACCGAGATTTTTGAAAAATTCGGCACGATCGCCTCTGCAAAAGTTGCTATGGACCGGGAGACCGGCAAAAGCAAGGGCTTTGGTTTTGTTGATATGCCCAACAGCGAAGAAGCAAGAGATGCCATCGAAAACCTTAAGGACATATCCTTAGGTAAAAAGCCTTTGGTAGTAAAAGAAGCAGAAGAAAGATCGGGCCCACCTGGCGGCGGATCTAGAGGGGGCAGCGGTGGCGGAGGTTTCAACCGCGGCGGAGGTGGTGGTTATGGTGGTGGCAATAACCGTGGCCGCTATTGATGGTTGAATTTTGAAATTATCCATTTCATATAAACAGCAGCGACCCTGCTGTTTTTTATTTGTACCTCTTCCCGTATCTTGAAATAAATAGATCCCTTAATGAAAATTGCGTTGACAGGTGCCACCGGACATTTGGGTTCGGCTCTTTTGCAGGAGACCGGCAAAAGAAATATGGCCGTGAAAGTACTGGCAAGAAATATCAATACAGCATCACTCAGCGACCTCCCCGTTGAAATAATCAAAGGCGACCTGCTGGATCCGGGTTCTTTGAGAAATTTAATGCAGGATTGCGATACACTTATTCACAGCGCAGCCATGATATCGGTGAACGGCGATCCAAAAGGGCTGGTTCATCAAACCAATGTGGAAGGAACTAGGCTGGTGATGGAAGCGGCTTTGCAGGCTGGAGTAAAAAGATGTGTGCATATCAGTTCTATTCATGCATACCGGCAATTACCCCCTTCAGAAGTTTTAGACGAACAAAGAAATCATGTAGATGAAACTGCATTTGCATACGACCGTTCAAAATTTGCCGGTCAGCAGATCGCATTGGCCGCCAATAAGCAGGGCATGGAAGTGATTGTGGTAAATCCAACATCCATCATCGGACCCTATGATTTTAAACCTTCGCTGATGGGACAGGTTCTCATCGACCTGTACAAAGGCCGCCTGCCCTTTATCTTCAACGGCGGTTTTGATTTCTGCGATTGCCGGGATGTAGCCGGTGCCGTTCTGAATGCAACTGCTATGGGGAACCCCGGAGAAACATACCTTCTCAGCGGCAAGTGGTACAGCCTGAAACAACTGGTGCAACTGCTTTCCAAAGCGTCTTCAAAAAAGATCAGGGTTATGGCCCTGCCACCGCTTGTTGCAAAAGCCGGCCTTCCTTTTGTGAAATTACTGGGCGCATTGCAGGGAAAAGAACCGCTTTATACCAACGAAGCCCTGGAAGCATTATTCAACGGGAACCGTTTCATCAGCAGCTACAAAGCAAGACAGGCACTGAATTATACAACAAGGCCTTTGGAAGAAACCCTGTACGATACGATTGAATGGTTTAAGAATAAAAGTTATCTTGTTCCATAAACTTTAACCAGCCAGCTGCTTAGTATGCCGATCACCTTTTCAACGTATCAACTCATTACCTATGTGTGGATCGGCATGGCCGTTCTTATCTTTTTCCTGCTGCTTCGTGTTACGGCGCCTTATGGCAGGCATACCTCTTCCAAATGGGGGCCGCAGATCGATAATCATTTCGGCTGGTTCTTCATGGAATTTCCGGCGCTGCTGGTTATGCTTTATGTACTGATCAGGAATTTTCCAACGCATTCCATTGCTATCGAACTTATGATCGGGCTATACTGCCTGCATTATTTCAACCGGAGTTTTATTTTCCCTTTCCGAATTCATACCAAAGGGAAAAAGATGCCGGTACTCATTATGTCGTCGGGAATATTTTTCAACCTTTGCAATACCTTCCTGCTGGGATATTATTTTACGCAGTTTGCAACGAATGAGAACAGCTGGCTCACTGATATACGGTTTATAACCGGGGTGGCTGTCTTTATACTGGGCGCCTGGATAAACTGGAAAGCGGATAATATCCTTATCCACCTGCGCAAGCCCGGCGAAACAGGATATAAAATACCAACCGGCTGGTTGTTTAACCAGGTGAGTTGTCCGAACCTTTTTGGAGAATTGATAGAATGGGCAGGCTTTGCCATCCTTTGCTGGAATTTACCGGCGCTTACTTTTTTCATCTGGACGGCAGCCAATCTTATCCCGAGAGCGATCTCACATCATAAATGGTACCACAACCAATTTGCTGATTATCCTAAAGAAAGAAAGGCAGTTGTTCCCTATTTACTTTAGGTACTTTATATACCCGACACCTACTTCAGGTATTTATCAAACCAGGTCACAAAATTCTTTTCTTCCACTTCCCGGTTACGCCAGCCATGACCACCGCCTTCTTTGATCATGAATTCGCAGGGAACCCCGGCTTCTCTGAACTTTGCGATGATGGATTCTGATTGCTGTGTTGGCACCACAATATCTTTATTGCCATAGATGATGAACACGGGAGGATCATCGGGAGTAACGAAATTAATGGGAGATATTTCTTTGGCGATCTGCGCCTTTTTCTCCATACTGGTTACCGATACATAGGTACGGGTGGTATCGTTCCATACTTTAAAATCAAATGCCCCGGCAACACCCATCAATGCCAAGCCGGCCTGGCTCACCTGTGAAAAAGAATTCGGTTTGCCATAATTTAAAAAATCGGTAGGCGGATAGAACACAGCAGCAGCCTGCACCCGGGCAGACACTTTATCTACCGAATCAAAAGATTTTGCATCGGCAACATCATCGGCAGTGGCAATCATCAACGATAAATGTCCGCCCGAAGAAGAACCGGTGATGCCAATATGATCCGGGTCAATTCCGTATTGCTTTGCATTGTACCGCACAAAACGTACAGCCCGCTTAAGATCAATGATCTCATCGGGAATGGCATAGCGTGGCTGGCAACCGACCATTACACCAAAAACAGTATAACCTGCATCGATATACAAAGCCGATGCTTTGGGAAAGGCATCCAGCATTCTTTCAGAAGAAACCCAATTGCCACTCAGCACATAAATGATCGCCTTCCCGTTTGCCTGCTGCTTTGGTGCATGCATGAGCATGGTTAATGCCATGCCGTCCTTACGGCCGTAGATCAATTCTGTTTTTGTGTATTTGAGACTGTCTTGTGCAGTGCCGGTAAAGCTGCATGAACCTACCAGCAATAAAAGAAGGAATCTCGCCATAAGTTTTCCGTTTTCTGTTTATTCAAACAACTCAGCCTGCGGATTGTTCGATGCCTTCCGCTCCCATTCCATTTCTATTGATTTACTGTAATCAGCCAGTTTATTGCCCAGCGCTTTCCAGCCCATTACTTCCACCACTTTGGTGATCTTTACCTTGGCTTTACGCACCTGTGCACCCCGGCCGCTTTGCATGGCCAGCACCGGTTCTTCATCGGTGGTAACGGCTTCCAGGTAATTGCCATCGCCTTCTTTAATGAAGAAGAATTTATTATGCAGGGTGGATGTTTCGATCTTAAACCGCTTCACGCTGTACTGCAGTTTCTCCTTATCAAAATAAACGGCGGTAATTATTTTCTCCGGATCAAATTTTTCCAGCAGCAATACTTTTTCCGTATCAAAACGCTGAGTAAGTTCCTGGTCGGTTATTTCGTAATTACCATCGTTATAAATTACCAGCAACCGGTCTTCCGCTTCAAATTTACCCAGGTAATCACCTTTCTCTTCTGTGTTCAGCCTGCCGAATTTATTATCGAACCAGAGCTTTTTTGCATCCAGTGTTGAATTGCCGGCTTCCTTGAACTTAACGGATTTGATGGGGTACTTGGTCACCTGGTTACCGATGCTTCCCCTTCCCTTGATATCCTGTTCTTCAAAATAAAGATCAAATTCCTTTATGCGGGCGCTGCAGTTCGGGCTCAAAAGAACCTTTACCACTTCCGCCTCGCCGTTTGCATTGGCGCTAAAGTAGTGCACTTTGCTTTTTTCCGAACCCTTGGTAAGGTCGTATTCTTTATCTCTTGTTACACCCGTTACATTAAAACGCTTGATAAAACTCACACCGGTCTTTCCATCTACATAGATCATATTGTACGTAGTCCGTTCATCGTTCTTCTGGAAAACGGCCACGTGTAAAATGTCTTTACCGATAAAGACCTTATCGGATACTTTCACCACTTTCATCACGCCGCCCTTGGTAAAGGCAATGATGTCGTCAAAATCGGATACTTCGGCTACCAGTTCGTCTTTCTTTAAGCCGGTACCAACAAACCCGTCTTCCCGGTTCACATACAATTTGGTATTGGCAATGGCAACGGTTTTTGCCTGTATGATATCAAACAGTTTTATTTCGGTTTTACGTTCCCGGCCCTTGCCGTATTTCTTCAGCAGGTTCTCATAATAGGCCACGGCATAGTCAACCAGGTTTGCCAGGTCGTGCTTTACCTGTTTGATATCTGCTTCCAGTGCTTTTATCTGGTCGTTCAGTTCATCAATATCCAGTTTATAGATACGGCGAACGGGTTTTTCTGTAAGTTTGATGATGTCTTCCCGGGTAATGGCCCGTTTCAATTGTTTCTTAAAAGGCGTGAATGCCTTGTCAATTGCTTCCAGCACTTTGTCCCAGGTCTCGTGTTTCTTCTCCAGTTCTTTGTATATCTTTTCTTCAAAGAATATTTTTTCCAGGGAAGTGTAATGCCATTTTTCCTGAAGTTCGGCCAATCGTATCTCCAGCTCACGCTTTAATAATTCCTTGGTATTATCAGCAGATATTTTCAGCAGTTCACTCACTTTCATAAACTGCGGCTTGTCTTCCACGATCACGCAGGCATTGGGAGAGATGCTTACTTCGCAATCGGTGAATGCATACAAGGCATCAATGGTAATATCCGGCGAAATGCCTGCAGCCAGTTCAATGATGATCTCCACCTCTGCCGCCGTATGATCGGTAACTTTTTTAACTTTTATCTTTCCCTGGTCGTTGGCTTTTACAATGCTCTCCATCAGCTGGGTGGTGGTAACGCCAAAGGGAACACTTTTGATGACCAGTGTTTTCTTATCCTGCTCTTCAATGATCGCTCTTACTCTTATTTTTCCGCCACGAACGCCATCATTGTAATTGCCGGCGTCCATGGTTCCCCCGGTTTGAAAGTCGGGAAGAATTTCAAACCGCTTTCCTCTTAAATATTTTATGGAAGCCTCTATCAGTTCGCAAAAATTGTGCGGTAGTATCTTTGTTGCCAGTCCTACAGCAATACCTTCGGCACCTTGCGCCAGCAACAGGGGAAATTTCATCGGCAGGGTAACCGGTTCATTTTTCCTGCCGTCGTAACTCAATGCCCAATCGGTTGTTTTTGCATTGAAGGCAACTTCCAGCGCAAACTTGCTCAGTCTTGCTTCAATATATCTTGATGCAGCAGCTTCATCGCCGGTGCGTACATCGCCCCAGTTTCCCTGTGTATCAATTAAAAGATCTTTTTGCCCAAGATTTACCAATGCATCACCAATAGAAGCATCGCCATGCGGGTGGTACTGCATGCTTTGCCCGATGATATTGGCCACTTTATTAAACCGGCCGTCATCCATTTCCTTCATGGCATGCAGGATGCGGCGCTGCACCGGCTTCAGTCCATCCTCTATTGCCGGAACCGCCCGTTCCAGTATCACATAACTGGCATAGTCGAGGAACCAGGTCTTGTACTGGCCGCCGATGCCGGAGTCGGTGTGTTCGTATTCTTCGCTATTTTTTTTGCTCTTCGCCATTTTACCTCACCCCAGCCCTCTCCTTGAGGAGAGGGAGGTTGTTTACGTTTTTAATTTAATAATTTCTTCTAAGAAGCAGACTTCAGCTTCACCTCAAAATCCTTCATCTTAGCAATGTTGCCTTGCACATCAAACATATCCATGGCGATCATTGTTTTCAAACGCCACAACAGGTACATATCGCCGGTTGTATGTTTTGCCTTGCTCAAATACTGGTGAATGATCTTGGATGCTTTCTGCCAGTCGGCGGTGATGAATTTCTTCAGCTCAGCATCATAAAAACTGTAATCTTCCTGAATAAGTTTTTTACCTCCTTCCAGCAATCGTACTCCCCTTGCCTCATTACATATTTTCAGCCATTCATCCGGGTCTACTTCAAACTCACTTAACGTGATCTCCCTTGCCAGTTTTTTTGCTTTCAGGAATTCTTTGGCTGGAATTTCAGAAAGCCAGTTGGGATAAAAGATATTTCCTTTTTCATTTAAGAAAGGAAGATTGTTAAGGTAGAGAATGAGCACCCTGCCCTGGTAATCCTTTAATTGACTCATCAGCCAGTAGTAACTGCACACATCATGTTTGTTCTGTGCGGCCCATATCCATACGGTTTCTTCGGGATCGTTGTTCAGTTTTTCGATCAGTTCGGCAACCATCTTCGGGTCGTTTACTTCTCCGCTGTCCACCGCACCATCGTAATCGCCCCCGGCAAGCACATCCCTTTGCCATTGTTTACGTGTTTCTATTCCTGCTTCTGTATAAATATCCAGCAAAGGGCCAACCGCATAATCATCTTTTACCTGGATCACTTCGCCGGCTAAGGTTTCATCAAGTTCAATTGCTTTTTGCAACACCTCAACATCAGCTGCATTGTGTACTATATGTATCATCTCTTTTAATTAAAAATTAAAAATGAAGAATTAAGAATTAAAGACTCAATTATGCAAGACCTCCCCAGTAACAATCCTTTCAGCATGACAGCCGGCATTTTTAATTTTTAATTGGTTCCTCCGCCAGGTCCAGTTCTACTTTCAGGTTTTCAATAATAAAATCCTGCCTGCTTGGGGTATTCTTTCCCATATAATATTCCAGCAGCTGCTGGATATGTGTTTCAGGCAACAGCATCACCGGCTGCAGTTTCATATCGTCGCCAATGAAACGGGCAAACTCATCCGGGCTGATCTCACCCAATCCTTTAAATCGGGTGGTCTCGGGCCTGTTACCAAGCTTTTTAGTGGCTTCCTGTTTTTCCGTTTCGTTGTAGCAGTAAATGGTTTCCTGTTTATTACGTACCCGGAACAAAGGCGTTTCCAAAATATACACATGCCCATTCTTTACCAGGTCGGGAAAGAATTGCAAGAAGAAGGTCATCAGCAATAAGCGGATATGCATACCGTCCACGTCGGCATCGGTGGCTATCACTATATTATTATAGCGCAACCCCTCGTAGCCCTCTTCAATATTAAGGGCGTGTTGTAAGAGGTTGAACTCCTCATTTTCGTACACCACTTTCTTAGTCAGTCCGAAACAGTTCAGCGGTTTACCCCGCAGGCTGAATACCGCCTGGGTATCCACACTTCTTGCCTTGGTGATACTTCCGCTGGCGCTATCGCCTTCGGTGATGAAGATGGTACTCTCCTTTTGCTTCTCTGATATCTTATCTTTATCCTTGCCTGTAGCTTCATCATTGTAATGAAACTTACAATCCCTCAGTTTCTTATTGTGCAGGTTGGCTTTCTTGGCTCTTTCATTGGCCAGTTTTTTAATGCCGGCCATATCTTTCCGCTCCCGCTCGTTCTGTTCAATTCTTCTTTTAAGTGCATCGGCCGTTTCGGGATTGCGGTGCAGGTAGTTATCGAGTTCTTTGCTTAAAAAATCACCGATAAAATTACGCATGGATGGCCCGCCTTCATATACCGTTTGTGAACCCAGTTTTGTTTTTGTCTGGCTTTCAAAGACCGGCTCCTGCACCCGCACGCTGATAGCCGCACAGATGCTGCCCCTTATGTCCGACGCATCATAGTCCTTTTTATAAAATTCCCGGATCGTTTTTACATAGCCTTCCCTAAATGCAGCCAGGTGTGTACCCCCCTGCGTGGTGAACTGGCCATTCACAAAACTGTAGTATTCCTCGCCATAATCATTTTCATGGGTTATGGCCATTTCAATATCATCGCCTTTTAAATGAATGATGGGATAACGGATCTCGTCTTCATTGGTTTTGCGCTGCAACAGGTCCAGCAAACCATTCTTGCTCACATACCTTTTGCCATTCAGGTTCATCACCAGCCCGGCATTGAGATAGCAGTAATTCCAGAACTGGTTATCGAGGTATTCCTGTACAAAATGGAATTTTTTGAATACCGTATCATCGGGGATGAAGGTTACAAAGGTTCCGTTCTCTTCGGTGGTCTTCGTTTCTTTATATTCCTTGATGAGAACGCCTCTTTCAAATTCAGCCGTTTTTTCCTTGCCTTCGCGGAAAGAAGTGACTTTAAAATAACTACTCAGTGCATTCACTGCTTTGGTACCCACACCATTCAGTCCTACGCTTTTCTGAAAAGCCTTACTGTCGTACTTGGCGCCGGTATTTATCTTACTCACTACATCCACTACTTTACCCAGCGGAATGCCGCGGCCATAGTCACGGATGGTGATTGTTTTGTCTTTGATCTCCACATCCACGTGCTTGCCATAACCCATGGTATGTTCGTCGATGCAGTTGTCAATTACCTCTTTTATTAAGACATAGATACCGTCATCCGGACTGCTGCCATCGCCCAGTTTACCAATATACATACCGGGCCTGAGGCGGATATGTTCCTTCCAGTCGAGGCTTTTTATGGATTCTTCGGTATAATCAAACAGGTCTTTCTCTGCCATTTTATTAGTTAAACGTTGATCTGTTAATCCGTTAATTGGTTGGAAAAGTAAGCGGAAATAAAATACTGCTTTACGGATTAACCAATTAACTAATTAACCAATTCCTTTTCTTCAAGGCTGCGAATATAACGGAATGCAGGGATTTTCAACGGGCTGTAATTATCCACATCCAATGATAAAATGTGCGAAAAACCTGTTTGCCCGTATTTGTATTTTTGATAGCGGATTCCAGGGGTATGATAAATATCTGCTCCGCTGATGTAATTGGTCATATGCCGGAAAGGCCGATATTGTATTTTTACTGAAATTTATAGTCATGAAAACAATTAAACTACTGGGGGCTGTTCTGCTGGATCTTTTTTTATCTCCTGCAACAGCACCAAACTCACTTCTTC
>DAOLIP010000083.1:0-15695 GCA_035328475.1 Ferruginibacter sp. | reverse complement strand
GGGATCAACCCGCCAGGCCGTTTTTTCAACAGACAGTTCTTGGGCAGTAAGCGGGAGCCTGTTGAATAAAAGTGTAACCCCGGTGATCTTACCGATGGCGTTGGAACTTACCAGTTCTTTTATCTTTTTAAAAAGCGGCCATTCCCGGCGGTAATGCGCCACCACCAGTTTCACATTTTTTTCATCTGCTGCATTGGCCATTCTTTGTGCGGATGCATAATTCAAAGCCATGGGTTTTTCTACATACACCGGTTTGCCTGCATGGATGGCGGCGATGGCGTATTCTTCATGTGAGGATGGCGGGGTAGCAATGTAGATGGCATTTACTTCCGCATCATGGATAAGATCATCGGCATTGCTGTACCATGCAGATACGTGATGACGTCTTGCATAGTCGGCGGCTTTTTCGGCATTGCGCCGCATCACCGCAACCAGTGCTGAGTTGGGTACTTTAGCAAATGCTGGTCCGCTTTTAAGTTCGGTTACATCGCCGCAGCCGATGATGCCCCAGTGGATCGTGTTCATGCAATGATTTATTTTTCAAGTTAGATTTTTTCTTATAAATGGGATACAGTCAGGACAAAGTCCTGCAACCATGGCATCCCGGTCGGAGACCGGGACGAGGGAGACCGGAACGAGAGAAATTTCCTTACATTCGGCCCATAAAATATACGGCTTTGACAAAAAGACAAGACTATATTTCCTGGGATGAATATTTCATGGGTGTGGCCCTGCTGAGCGCCCGCCGCAGTAAGGATCCCAATACACAGGTGGGCGCCTGCATTGTGAACGAGAAGAACAAGATCGTGGGAGCAGGTTATAACGGATTGCCCATCGGTTGCAGTGATGATGATTTTCCCTGGGAAAAAGAAGGTGATTTCCTGCAAACAAAATATCCCTATATCTGTCATGCCGAACTGAATGCGATCTTAAACAACATCGGCATGGACTTAAAAGGCTGTAAAATTTATACAGCATTGTTTCCCTGCAATGAATGTACCAAGGCCATCATACAGGCCGGTATCGGCGAAGTGATCTACCTGTCGGATAAATATGAAGGATCGGATGTTTTTAAGGCATCTAAGTTCATGCTCGACAAGGCCGGTGTTACGTATCGCAGGGTAAAAGCAAAGGTAGACAGCATCAGCTTGTCGTTTGATGAGAAAGATGTGTGAATGGATATTAGACATTGGTCATTAGACATTAAGTCATTGGTCATTGACAAGAACACAAGGTTAGCAGGGATCTAAAATGTCCAATGACTTAATGACTAATATCTATTCGCTTTTCAGAGTATCGCCGGTATCAGCCGGAACAAAAGGGCCCTGAGTGATGGCCGTTTGATTTGGGTGAGTTTGATCTTCATCGGGTATCAATTATTTATATGGCCGGAACAGGCCTTTACCATAACTGATTTTGGCCCTTGCTTATTGTATTGCTGGGAATTATTTGATCGGAAGGATCTGATCAAAATACGAGATACAGGTAATATTATTAGTTGGTTTTCCAGGACAGAGTCCTGTAACCAGGGCATCCCGGTCAGAGACCGGGACGAGGTGAGACCGGGACGGGGCTGGGATCATTTCTCTTTTTTAAGTTTGATCACCCGGTACAGGGTCTTATCTGCATATAAATAGCCTTCCATACTGTCTCCTTTCAACGTTAGTTTTATGGTTATCCTGTATTTTTCATTATAGCAGAAAAGCGAATTATCAGCTGCATTAAACGTATAATCGTTCTCTCCCATCTCTTCCTCCACCCCGTTCACCAGCTTATTCATCAGCATGTGGTAGGTATTGGGTTTGGTTCCCTTTGAAATATGGTAAACGGCGATCTCATCATTGCAGGGCGATGGCCGTACCTGGCAGATGGATGTTCCCTTCCAGGTGCCTGTTAAAAGAGAATCGTTGTTTACCGAACTGCCGTAGGAACTGGCCGTGAATACCCATATTAAAACAGGGAGTATAAAACCAGTGCGCATATAAACAGGTTTTTATTAACTGGTTGAGATCGTATCTGAACGGGTTTCCATAAATTTCTTTCAAAAAAAAAATGAACAACATGATAAGCGCTGCTTTATGTACTGATCAGTTTCCTGAGCTCACCCGCAGCTGACCGGCTGATCCTGGCCCTGGCCAGCATCCATTCTATCTCCATATTGAGTTTCAGTTGAGCCAGAGGTCCTGTTCGTTCCAGGTTTTCAGCAGTAACCGCATGCTGGTTATTAAGCCAGATCTTTTCTCCTTTGGATTCTTTAGTACCCGGCAGGTTCTCAAGCAGGTGTTCGATGCTGTTCATCCATTGTTTAGCTGTTTCGTGTTTTTCTTTCAGCAGGTCTAGTTTTTTCTGCAGATGCCCGGCCCTGGCTTCGTACCAGTCGCCATCGGTTTCCATTCTTTTTGCACGGGCAGCCATTTCCTTACGCTGGTAAGGCCGGAGAACCGGCTCGTAATTCTTCTTCAACTTCAGCAGCTGCAGGTGGGTGTTCTGAAGTTTGGCGAGCCGAAGGTTTGCCGTACTCTTAAGACTGCGGGAAGAGCCTTTTCCCTGCGACAGGGCCATCATGGTGGGTGAAATGCCCAGGTATGCCGCCAGGTCTTTTTGTGATACCGGCAATATGCCGGCCTTGGGTGGACGTGCCATGTAAATTAACTTTTAGTAAATTTAAATAAATTTACAAATAATTAATTTACAGTTTTTGGCCTCCGGCCGGCGGCGAAAGGAAACCTTTATCACAGAGACATCAAGTACGGCAGGAGAACACAAAGACCCTCTGTGTACTTTGTGAAATCTCTCAGTGTCTCTGTGGTAAAAACAACAACCTGCTGGGAACACCTGCATTGCTGATGCTCCCGCCAAACTGCGTTGATCTATGGATATAATTTTGCTTTCAATACCGGCCGCACGCTATCGGCGATGGCCTGGAAGAGATTCAACGGAACGCCGGATGCATTGGCTTCTGTCTCCAGGTTATTGACAGTAGTGATGTAATTTCTCCAGTCATTGCTGTTCGTTGTTGAATAGAGCCTGTTGTCATTGGGCATGTTAACCACTACCACCACCGCAGTGCTGTTTATTCTTGCCAGGTCGTTGATCCCTTTGGGTATGATCAATACCACTTTCCACACTTTGGAAGGAACGGTTACATGGCCTGCATCAACCGTATTGAAAAATGTATTTGATGAATTGTATCCTCCCTGCCCGAAATTACCCATCACTATATATGCTTCGTTATTACTGCCTACCAGGCTGCTGCGGATAAAACTTTCCATCCCCGCCCATGGGCCCTGGTTAAGGGTGGGTGCCTGGGGGATCATATTGGTCATCAGAAAGGTGGAGGAGTTTGCGGCTACCGTTGATGTGCGGTCAGCCGATGGACAGTTATGGCCCCTGTCGAACCCGCTGCCGGAGTAGCTATAAGATTGCACCTGGTACCATCCAAGCGGCAGGTTTGTATCCGGCCTGAAATCATCCTGCCTGGGCGTGGAACCAAGGTCCTCGCTTTGCAGGTGCCAGGCTACCCAAACAGCAGTTCCCCGGCTTTGACTATAGGCCAGTTTATAATAAGTATTATCCTTTAAATAATTTTCCGGGAACGATACGGAAGCCACTGCATTGGTGGGGTTGCCGGGAAGAAGGGCGTCGTTATCACCGGGTATGCCGGGTGCCGGAAGGGTAACAAAACTTTTCAGATCGCCATACACCGTACCCTTTTGATTGGTTGCATAGGCCCTTATATAATAAAGGGTGTTGGGCAACAGGCCGGTTACATAACTGGTAAAACTTCCCGTTCCTGTTCCATCAACGGTTTTTGAAGCGGTTGCCAGTGTGGGGTTTGCATTGATATCCCATACCACACCTCTTGCTGTTACGGTTGCTCCTCCATCGCTGGTAACCGTACCGCCGCTTACTGCATTGGCAGAACCGATCGAAGAAACGGATGAGGTGGTAATGGTTGGATAACCAGCCGCAGGAGGAGGCGTAAGCTCATCTGTATTCTTTGAGCAGGAATACAATATGATAGTACAGACTGCAAAAAGTTTTAAATAACGGGATGATCGCATGTTTTTACCGGTAGCTGATAATTCCGGTACCTTAAAGTTACCTGTAATCAGGTACATGCTGGGAAAAAAAACGGGAAAAACTGGGGTTTTTCCCTTGGAGGTTAGCAAAGAAACCGGCAGGCATCAATTTATACCGCCGCCCCCGCCTGGTCTCCCGACCAGCGGGAATACTCACTGGCGCAAGTGAGGAGACTTACCGTATTAATACCCCTTTACATCAACCATTTTTTTTTTTTACTTTGTAGCATCAAGCATCCTTCCGCTCTCAACGCTGCATACCCTTGTTCCAATTAATTAACCGGTAAAACAATAAACCATGCAACCTTCCGAAGAACAGGTCCTGTCGGAGTACAGGGAACTGATCAAAGCACGCCTTTCCTTAAATTCAGAACTGCAGGAATTACTCGATTACCTGCCCGACTGTGAGTATGAACTTATCCTGTACATGGCATCCATCAATGTATGGAAGGGCGTCGTTCCGCCGCCTCCCAAAGACTTCATACCCGGCTCGGGTAATGTGGAACTGGGCATGTACCTCTACTGGATCAATAACTCAAACCTGCTCAACCTGAACGAATTCACCCCGGCACAGCAACGGAATATCAAACTATTAATGATGGTAATGTCGGGACAGATGTCGCCTTCTTTGATGACAGCCACCAACTACGATTTCTTTAAGACCAACGAACTGATCTATTCGGATGGAACGGTATTGAGTTTTGAAAAATATGCCGACTTCGACCAGGGCTGGGTGATCGCCTTCCTCAACCTGGTGGAAACATTGCTGCGTGACCTTTGGTATAATAACAGCGTTTTTCCCACGGCCACACCGGTGATACCACTCAAAGGGGCAACAGCGGGTAAACTCAGTATTGCCGTATTGGGCGACTGGGGTACGGGAAATAATATCTCACAGGCAGTGATGAACAAGATCGTTGCACTGAAGCCCGATTATATCCTGCACGTGGGCGATACCTATTACTCGGGCACGCCACTGGCCACCGACCCCAACGGCAATTATTATTATCACGCCGGTGAAGAACAGGCCAACCTGCTGAAGCAATGGCCGCCCACATGGTATGGCCGCTCCTTCAGCATCAACTCCAACCACGAAATGTACAGCGGCGCCAACGGTCTTTTCATTACAGCGCTCAAAGCAAATGCAAACCCGCCGGGTATTGGCAGTCCTTTCAGCCTGCAGAAAGGCGCCGGGTGTTTTGCACTTACGTTTGCCGACTGGACATTATTCGGACTTGACTCGGCTTATTTCGGAACCTCCAAAGATGCCTTTATGTCGGGCAGCATCGGTCCTTCAAACGGAACACAGAGCAATTTCATCCGTTCGCTGAAACCGAATGCAAAAAAGACCATGATCTTCACCCACCACAATGGCTTTGATTATGATTGTTCCGGTTCCACTGCCCTGTGGGCTCAGGTAAATGCAGCGCTGGGCGCCGATCCCTATGCCTGGTACTGGGGGCATGTGCATAATGGTATCGTATATAAATCACCCATTACGATCCCTAAAACGCCGCAGTTCCCCGGTTTTACAACCAATGCCTATTGCCGTTGCCTCGGCCATGCCGCCATTCCCTACGGACCGGCATCGGCACTGAACGGAAAGCCCCTCGACTGGAGGGCAGCCAATCCCCTGCCGGGTAAACCCAGGCAGCTGGCTAATGGTTTTGCGGTATTGAGTTTTGAAACAACGAATAACCAGGTAACCAATATCACCGAGCGGTTCTACGATATCAGTACATCGCAGCAGCCTTCGTGGACGAAGCGGATCTTGTAAGTTATTGGTTTATGATCCGGTAGGGAGATGGGAGTGTTTTGTTTGATTGTTGGTAATACGACCAGCAGCGGTGAAGTGATGCCGCTAATTGACGGAACACTTGCCACTGAGGGGAGTCTATGACCAACGGCAGTTTGGGTGCATTGTTCCCGCTGGTCGGGAGACCAGGCGGGGGCGTTCGGAAAGGGAGAAACAGCAACAGCGGCGGAGCCCGGATTGTATCCGGACATACAATATATCATTCCTGGATCCAGACACAGTCTGGTAGAATTACCGGGCATCAAGTGATCCCATAGTCATTACGTTTTATAGATTGAGCAGTTTGGGATTTTATCATAGAATGCGCCAGTAAGGGCCAGTAAGGTTTTGTTGGGCGTTCGCTTTTATTTTCTTCTGCTAAACCAATTCATCATTTCTTGTCTAACTATTTGTTCACTTGTTGTATCTGCAAGAATCTGTTTGTAAGTCATTTTTTTAATATCCATACAATATTGAATCAACGTCCAGTTATCGTAATATTCTCTCGGTGCAATTGTACTGTCTGCAAATTTAATTTCCCAATAAATTTCGTTCGTTGTAATAAGTCGTTCTATATTTTTTGAAAGATCTTTTTGATCAGTGTTTTGCCGGGAAACATATTCTGCATAACCTTCCCATTTCCAATTTGGAATATTTGCATTGGGTTTTGACTTCCAAAATCCTAATTTGGCAAACTGTAAACAATGTGTCATTTCGTGTACCAACAGTTGTGTCAAATTCCACTTATACCCATTTAATTCAACATAATTGTCTTTAAAGTTTGCATTACCTTGCATAACTACTTTGTCATAGAAGCCCCACGCAAATGCTTGTCCCCTTAAGGTTCTTATAAGTTTGGGATATTTTGAGCCGTCATTTAGGCATATGTCAAGATGCAGTTTTGAATTGTAAAATTCACTTACTTTCAAATATTCGGTCGCCAGGTCAATCTTAGTTAATAATGTCGGGTCAAGTATTTTGCTATGAAAAATCGTGTAATTGTTATGTGTCGTTTTGTTGGCGTAAGTCAAAATCGGATTCAGAATAATAATGAGCAAAAGTCCTCCAGTAAGTAGAGCGGTAGCTGTCAGGCGAATAGCCCATTTTTTCATTTGTCGTTTCATACGGAGTGTTTGTTAAAGTGACGCCCAACGTTTGTATTGGCGCAAGTATCACTACTTGGTTGTTCACTATTGTTTCAGTCTCGTCTTAAAATCCAAATTATTCTTCCTTAACGTAATCTTTTTGTTATATCGAGGTCATTGGCATCGGCTACATTTTTTGCGATCTCGTAACCGGCGTCAGCATGCCTGATAACACCCATCCCCGGGTCATTACGCAATACTCTTGAAAGTCTTGCAGCCGCATCATCCGTTCCATCGGCAACGATCACCATACCGGAATGGATGCTGTAACCCATCCCCACACCACCGCCGTGATGAAGCGATACCCAACTGGCGCCACCTGCTGTATTCACCAGTGCATTTAATATCGGCCAGTCGGCAACGGCATCACTGCCATCGAGCATGGCTTCTGTTTCCCGGTTGGGAGAGGCAACCGAGCCGGTATCCAAATGATCTCTTCCAATAACGATCGGCGCTTTTACTTTACCCGTGCGAACGAGTTCGTTAAACGCAAGCCCGGCTTTTTCCCGTTCGCCCTGCCCCAGCCAGCAGATACGTGCCGGCAAACCCTGGAAAGCGATCCTTTCTTTTGCCATCTCCATCCAACGCAGCATGCCTTTATTGTTGGGGAACATATTCATGATCAGTTCATCGGTAACGGCAATATCAGCCGGGTCGCCACTTAGGGCTGCCCAGCGAAAGGGCCCCTTGCCTTCGCAAAACAACGGGCGGATGTATGCGGGGACAAATCCCGGAAAATCAAAACATCGCCCTGCTTTGAAATTATGAGCCGGGTCGCCATTCTTCATTCTTAATTCTTCATTCTTAATTTTTAATTCCTGCTCCTGGGCACGGGCTCTTATATTATTACCATAGTCAAATGTAATAGCGCCTTTGTCCATCAGTTTTAGCATCAGCTGCACGTGCAGGTACATGCTTTCATAACTCAGCTTTATATATTCATCGGGGTTCTTTTCACGCAATACATTGGCCTGTTCATTACTCAGCGTATGCGGTACATAACCGATCAGTGGATCATGCGCCGAAGTTTGATCGGTAAGCGTATCGGGAATGATCTCTCTTTGTATCAGCCTGTCGAGCAGGTGAACCGCATTGCATAACACGCCAATGCTTTTAGCTACTCCTTCTTTGCGGTAATGCATGGCGGCATTGATTGCATCGTCGATATTGGTATGTTTTTCATCAAGGTATCTTGTTTCAATGCGTTTATCGATGCGCCACTCTTCCACTTCAGCGATCAGGGCAACCCCTTCGTTCATGGTTATTGCCAGGGGTTGGGCTCCGCCCATTCCACCCAGGCCCGCAGTAACGTTCAGTGTTCCTTTTAAGGTTCCGCCAAAATGTTTATCGGCGGCGGCGGCATAGGTTTCATAAGTTCCCTGTACTATTCCCTGCGAACCGATGTATATCCAGCTGCCGGCAGTCATCTGCCCATACATCATCAATCCTTTTTTTTCCAGCTCTTCAAAATGTTCCCAGTTGGCCCACTTGGGAACGAGTTGCGAATTGCTGATCAATACACGGGGTGAATCCTTATGCGTTTTAAGCATAGCAACCGGTTTGCCGCTCTGTATAAGAAGCGTTTCATCTTCATTAAGATCTTTCAATGCTTTGATGATGAGGTCAAGACTTTCAAAATTACGGGCCGCTTTTCCCCTTCCGCCATAAACGATCAGGTCATCGGGTCGTTCGGCCACTTCGGGATCGAGGTTGTTCAACAACATTCTTAATGCCGCTTCCTGCACCCATCCCTTACAATTGAGTTTACTGCCGGTGGGAGTTTTGTATTTAACAGCGTCGTATTTTTTTATGTCGATCATATAGCAATTAGGAAATTTGGTGATTGGGTGATTTGGTAATTTGAAGATTTGGTGACTTTTTCTGATTGTAAAATTACTCAAAAATAACAGCATCTCAAATCTTCAAATCAACACATCATCAAATCACCAAATCAACACATCGTCACATTTTCAAATTAATTAAATACCTTCATCCCGTAATCAGAATCTATGAGCGTACATATAAGCGCCAAAAAGGGCGAAATTGCAAAGATCGTTTTACTGGCCGGAGATCCCCTGCGGGCAAAGCATATAGCCGATGAGATGCTGGCAGACGTAAAGCTGGTAAGCACCGTACGAAATGCTTTTTATTTTACCGGAACCTATAAAGATGTTGAAGTAACCGTTGGCGCCAGCGGTATGGGTTGCCCTTCCATCGGTATTTATTCGTACGAACTTTTTAATGAGTACGGGGCAGAGTGCATCATCCGGATAGGTACGGCAGGTGCTTACGAAACAAGCACAAATCTCTACGACGTAATAAATGTGGAGAAAGCTTACAGCGAATCCACCTATGCCAGCGAAGCATTTGAAATAAAAGGCGACTGCATTGTACACCAGGGATTGGCTTACGACAGTATCAATGAAACGGCTGCGGCGTTGAACATGCCTGTGAAAGCAGCCAACATTCATTCCAGCGATGTATTTTACCGGAGTAAGAAAGGCAAACCTGCCCTGGCAGAAAAAAATAATTGTGTTTGTGTGGAAATGGAGGCCTTTGCCTTATTTGCCAATGCACAATACCTGAAAAAAATGGCAGCTACTATCCTTACTATCTCAGATATCATCCCCACGCATGAAAGTATGTCGGCCGACCAGCGGCAAACCAGTTTGGACAGTATGGCGAAACTGGCGCTGGAATCGGTGGTAGCGATCAGCAGGAAGATATGATATTGAAATACTAATTAAGAATTAAAAATTAAGAATTAAGAATTCCTTTGCGCTGAAGGGTTTTACTTACCTGGGAAAGGAATACAAGCATAAAATATTTTTAATTATTAATTCTTAATTTTTAATTGGTTTTTATAAACTCAACTGTCTTCATCATATCCTCATGAAGTATTCGATCACTCTCGTTAAATGAGATCTCTTTCCGGAAAGCAGTTACTATTTTCTCAAGAGTTGGCGATGTTTTCAATGGCCGGCGGTATTCCAGGGCCTGTACAGCCGTTAGTAATTCTATCGCCAGCACTTTCTCTACATTATCCACCACCCTTTTACATTTAGTTGCTCCATTGGCGCCCATGCTCACATGATCTTCCTGGTTATTGCTTGATGGAATGGAATCTACCGAAGAGGGCGTGCATAATTGTTTGTTCTCACTCACAATGCCTGCAGCAGTGTACTGCGGTATCATCAGGCCCGAATGAAGTCCCGGGTCTTTTACCAGGAATAAGGGCAATCCCCTTTGCCCGCTGATGAGCTGGTAAGTTCTTCGTTCAGAAATACTGGCCAGTTCGCTCATGGCAATGCATAAAAAGTCGAGCGCCAGCGCCAGGGGCTGACCGTGAAAATTACCACCGCTTACGATCAGGTCGTCATCGGGAAAGATATTCGGATTATCAGTAACCGAATTGATCTCTTTTATAAAAACACCCGAAACATGATCAAACGTATCTTTTGTAGCGCCATGCACCTGCGGTATGCAACGGAACGAATAGGCATCCTGCACCTGTGATTTTTTCTGCGCAGCGATCTCACTGCCTTTTAATAATGCACGCAATGTTGCCGCTGTATCTACCTGTCCCTTGTGCGAACGAACGGCATGTATGTTGGCAATAAACGGTTGCGAAGTACAATCAAAAGCATCAAAGCTGATGGCGGCAATGATATCGGCCCATTTAATTAACCGGCTGCACCGAACAAGATTATGCATACCATATGCGCTCATGAATTGGGTACCGTTGATGAGCGCAAGCCCTTCCTTACTTTTTAATTCTACCGGTTTCCAGTTGAATTTCTTCAGCGCTTCAGCCGCAGTCATTTTTTTTCCGGCATGGTATACATCACCCAACCCGAGCAGGGGCAGGCTCAAATGGCTCAGTGGAGCCAGGTCGCCCGAAGCGCCTAATGAACCCTGGGTGTAAATAACAGGCAGCACGTTGTTGTTATACATATCCACCAGCCGTTGTACTGTTTCTGCCTGCACACCCGAATGACCATAACTGAGTGATCGTATCTTAAGGGCGATCATCAGCTTTACAATATCCTCAGGCACTTCCTCTCCCATTCCGCAGGCATGCGACTTAATGAGATTACTCTGCAGTTGCTGCAACTGGTCTTTGCCGATCTTTACATTCTGCAAAAAACCAAAGCCGGTGTTGATGCCGTAAAACAATTCATCGGACGAACTGAGTTTATTATCCAGGTATTGCCTGCACTTGTTGATGCGGTCAAAGGCTTCGGCAGAGATGGAAATGGGTTTATTGGAAAAAAGAATATCGGCTAACTGGCTAAGCCCGGTTATTGTTTTGTCTACAGGTAAAAGATGGTCACTCATGAATGCAGCAATTAGTTTGGCTAATCGTTAAAAAAAATTAACTTGGGCAAAACTAATACAAAAACCGCTTCCGGATATGGGATTATTAGCGCTGGCCATTGCTCCCGGTATTGCCATCTGCCTTTTTATTTATTTTAAAGACAAATACAATAAAGAGCCCTTTGGCCTGCTGCTCTGGTTATTCATCCTGGGCATGTTCAGCGTTCTTCCTGCTTTGTTTTCAGAAATGGCGCTTACCAAACCGGTAGAGCGGATGGTTGGTGAGAGTATTTTTTATACAGCCCTGTTCTCTTATATTATTGTAGGCCTGAGTGAGGAACTGAGCAAATTCCTGGTGTTACGCTATTTTGCCTTCAACCGAAAGGCTTTTGATGATCCCTTTGACGGCATCGTATATTCAGTGATGATAGGAATGGGTTTTGCCACGCTGGAAAATATCAGCTACGTAACTACCTATGGTTTGACCACGGCCATTACCCGGATGTTCTTATCGGTACCTGCACACGCAACGTTTGCGGTGCTGATGGGTTATCATGTTGGACTGGCTAAATTCGACCCGGCACGAAGAAGCAGGTACCTGGTGCTGGCGATCTTCTGGCCGGTACTCTTTCACGGCACATTTGATTTTTTCCTGTTCCTCGGTAACAGCTGGTTGCATATGATGGGAGCACTGATCTCCTTTGTAGTGGCTGTTCGTTTATCGCTGAAACTCATCCGGCGGAAACAAAACATATCAAGAGACCACCGGGAAGGAATTGATTCTATTACCGGTAATAACCACGATATCATTTAAAAATTGTTTTTATGAAAATCAGGATCCTTTTATTGCTCTTAGTTTGTACAACCCTTTCAGCAGCCCATGCACAAACAGTAAAAATGCTGAACTCCGGCGGCAAAAACTCTTTTCGTGGTTTAAGTGTGGTAACGGATAATATTATTTGGGTAAGCGGCACATCCGGAACAGTAGGCCGTTCGGTTGATGGCGGAGAAACATGGACATGGATGACGGTAAAGGGTTTTGAAAAAGCCGACTTCCGCGACATTGAAGCATTCGACGATAAAACAGCCATCATCATGGGCATTGCCGACCCGGCCTATATCTTAAAAACAACTGATGGCGGTACAAACTGGAACATCGTTTTCAAAGACACAACAAAAGGAATGTTTTTGGATGCCATGGATTTCTGGGATGAGCAAAGAGGTGTGGTGATCGGTGACCCGGTCAATGGAAAGATCTATTTGGCGCAAACCACCGACGGGGGAGATAACTGGCGGGAGATGAAGACCAATACCTTTGCTGTTGATTCCGGCGAGGCCTGTTTTGCCAGCAGCGGCACCAATATCCGGAAGATAAACTATATAGCCAATGTATACGTGACTGGTGGAAAAGCCTCCCATATCTTCATCCGGAATGAGAAACGGGAAATGCCCATCATACAGGGATCAGAATCCACCGGCGCCAATTCCATCGGCGTAAAGGATACACACAGTTTTATTGTGGTGGGTGGCGATTTCAATAAAAAAGATTCCGTGTATAAAAATTGTGTGATCACCATTGACGGTGGAAAAACATGGACGATACCCGATATACCCCCGCATGGCTACCGAAGCTGTGTAGAATACCTGGAAAAAGAAAACTGGATCACTTGCGGATTGAATGGGGTTGATTACAGCAGGGACGGCGGTAAAACCTGGACATGGATAAGCAAGGACAGTTTTCATGCAGTGAGAAAAGCAAGGAAAGGCAAGGCCGTTTATTTTTCCGGCGGCGGCGGAAGGATCGGAAAACTGGTTCAATAAAAAAGCCGGTGAAGAATCACCGGCCCCCATGAGGTATGTTAAGCACTACCTGTGTAAAACAATTCTTCCCAAATGGGTGTCTTCACCAAACCTTATCGGGACATTGTTTATGACTGAATCCTTATAACCATTGGATGGCTTAATAATAACGGTAGCTGTATTTGACCTGATTCCACGGATCTTAAACTCACCGTCCTGTTCCGGAATAGCCATAAGCGTATCTGTTCCGGAAACCGCCAGTACCACAGCCGGTAATGCAGCCCCGGGTTTAATCTCCCCTTCTATTTCGCCCGAATTACCACGGCAGAAATGGCTAAGTTTTAATCTCAGTTCAAGCCGTCCATTACTTCTTACCCGGATAGACCCATGTCCATCCATATCGAGCCATATACGGAAATGCCTTATCCCCATATTATCGAAACTGCCATGGTGAACATCGATGGTTACCACGGTATCGCTGCTTTGCAGGTCGAGCGGAATGGATACGCCATTCAGCATTACATAATTACCTGTGCCAAGCGTTATTCTTATTTTCTTTACTTCACCGTTGGGGATATAGCCCGATGCCAGGAGGGTATCGAGACCGTTACGGAAACGCAGGATATTGTAAATACCGGGCCTGATGGTAAGAACATCCCAATGTTCTGCCCCGGTTGAATCCTCTACTTTCACTTCCAGCTTCTGGATATTGATAAATATGGAATCAAAAAGCTGTGATGGATCATCGGTGAGCATTACATCCAGCCTGCTTTTGCCGGCAGGTATATCTCCCGGATCATTCCGGGTTTCTTTCTGGCAGGAAAAAAAAGCGATAGCCCCTATGATAAAGAGGAAAAGAAAGAAATGTGTTTTTCTGTTTTTCATACAAGTTGTTTTTCGATGATGAATTTTTTGTACGGGATTAACAGAACCAAATTAGTGCCTGGAAGACGCTGGAAAGAAGAAATCTCACCCGGTGGTAATAATTAATAACCCAGGCGGGAATTTGTTATGCTGAATGGAAATTCCTTCAAAAAAAATGCCCGGCATAGCCGGGCCCGGGAAGCTGTTTGTTATTTCCTATTCTATTCCGGTTATGATCTTCACTTTTACATAATCCTTCAAAGTGGAATTATAAATTTCTTTTTCCACGTAACTCACCTGCACGGTTTTGTTGAGGAATTTAGCCGGTTCGCTGATGAGTTTATTGGAGCCTTCAAAGTATTCCATCCACCAGAGTTTCTGGATCTTTCCGGCACCATCTTTTACCTGTATATAAGAGATATCGCCCGGTACTATCTTAACCAGGGTTCCGAATACATTGCTTTGCAACACTTCCATCTTCTCTTTCCCCATTGTTTCTTTCTTGTCGAGCGCTTCTTTCAATACACCGGGATTATTTACAAACATCTTTAAAAAAGCCGGGCAATCTTTGGCCAGTTGCATGCCCACTTCTTTTCCCATATTCATCATGCCCTGCTGGTCTTCCATATCGTACCCGCTTGTTTTCAAAGCCTCCTGGTATTTAAGCACTACGGGCATCATGGCAAGACCCAGTTCCATTTCCAGTTCTTCCATTGTTTTATTGCTCAGATCTTTTTTAGCGATCTCTTCACAGGTCTCTTTTGCCATCAGTTTCATCAGGCTGTCTTTAGATACAGGTGCAGGGCCGTTGACCACCTGGGCCGACAGTATGGTTGATCCAAACAGTAAGGCTGCACAAACGATAAGGTATTTTTTCATAACGATGATTAAGGGTTTAAAACTAAGGTAAAATGCTGGATTATTTTTTAAAAGCGAAATATACAGCGCCGAGTATGAGTACAAAACTTACCAGGTATTTCCAGTGAAAGGGTTCTTTCAGGTACCATACCGCAAAGGCAGCAAATACCACCAGGGTGATTATTTCCTGTGTGATCTTCAGCTGGAAACCGGAGAACCCGTTCACGAACCCAAGCCGGTTTGCCGGCACCATCAGGCAGTATTCAAAAAGAGCAATGCACCAGCTGATGAGTATTGCTTTCCACAAAGGCAGGCTGGTATTCTTTAAATTACCATACCAGGCTACTGTCATAAAAATGTTGGAGGCAGTAAGCAGGAGTATCGTCCGAAACATTTACTTCAGGCGGTATTTAGTTATTTTTTCTGAAAATAATATTAAGCAGGGCAAGTAAAACAACGGCACCAATGCCGGCTGTAAGAATATAGTTAAGCCAGGGAGTTCCCGTATTAATATGCAGCCCCAATTTTGGCAACAACCAATAACCGATGAAGCCGCCAACAATACCCACCACAATATTACCGATCAATCCAAGGCCACTGCCTTTGAATAGCTGTCCGCCAAGCCAGCCCGCTGCCGCTCCTAAAACAAGGGTGATGATGAGTGATTGCATTTCCATGATGAATTGTGTTTAAATTAAAAATGAAGAATTAAAAATTAAAAATGTCTCCAGGCCCGGGATGTCTGCGATTTCCACTAACACTAAGAAGATCCTTATCCTATTGAACCAGGTGCATTTTTAATTCTTAATTTTTAATTCTTAATTAATTGAGGCT
>DAOLIP010000082.1:0-15733 GCA_035328475.1 Ferruginibacter sp. | reverse complement strand
CATACGAAAAAGGAGTGGTGATGATGTCGCCCCGTACCGCAAGGGCTTTCAGGGCGATCTGCAAAGCAATGGTACCGTTGTTTACGTATATCAGGTGCTTTACCCCTAAATAGTCTTTCAGTTTCTGCTCTAACTCCTGCACCAGCGGGCCGTTATTGGTGAGCCATTGACGTTCCCAGATCCCTTCCAGGTAGCTGTTATATAAAGCCGGTTGGGGTAAATATGGTTTTGAAACGGGTATCATTTGGTTACTACATTATTTTTTTGCAAAGATGGACAATATTATGTCTTTCTGAAACTTTAAATCCAGCAGCCAGTTGGCAAGTAAAAGAAAGGGAATAAACACAATAAAACACAAGAGGGTTATTTTACTAAAAGTGTTGACTGCCAGGATACCGTATAAATAGTCTGCAAGAAAATAAACGGCAGCCGCTGTCATAAGCAGCAGGAGAATATCTTTAATGATCCTGTTCATTTTTATTCCAGGAATCCGTACCCGTACGATAAACATAAATGCAACCGGCACAATAATATAATACCCGGCCAGCATAGCCAGGAAATACCCTTGTAAAGAAAAATACGTAGTGAAAAAAAAGATCAAAGTGGTGATGAGGGAATGAGCAACAATGGCTACAGCCGTACTTATTCCATACAACTGGAAAGAGGTAAATATTCTCGAAAACAGCGTATCAAATATTTTGGAAGGCAGTAACAGGGAGAAGAAGAAAAAACAAAATGCTGTGGTAGCGATTGAGTTTCTCTGAAAAGTTCCCCGCTCAAAGACAATCTGTATTATTTCCTGATTGGCAATAGCCATTACCAGGGCTACCGGGGCAAGAATGATAAAAAGCGTGTTCAGGATATTGATCAGCAGTTCATTCGTTTTTTCCACGTCTTTTCTGGCTGCCAGTTCTGAAAACTTGATCCCCGTAACAGAAACAACCTGGGTTAATATGAATACTTCCGGAAGTGCCGCCAGTGTTTGCGCCAGGTTGAAAGAGGTAATGATACCTGTGCCCATTCCGGTTAAAAAATAAATGGTAAGAAAATTACGGAACCATACCGGCAAAATATTCGCCAGCATGAGTCCGATATTTTTCCAAACGACTTTATCTTTTAGAAACCGCACTGCATAAAAATCCCATTTCTGAAAACGCCGGAGCGTATACAGAAGTATGAGAAAGTTAACAAAGTACCCGATCACAATACCAGCCAGGGTACCTGTGATGCCAAGCCGCTCATGAAAAAAAACAGTGAACAGGATGGAAAAAACACTATTGATCAAAGCCGATATGATCGACGCCGTAAAAAACTTATAAGAAGTAAGTATGGCAGAAAGCAGGTTATTGGCAAGCTGAAATACAATAATAAGACTGCCGAGGTACAGCAGGTTATAATGACTGCTGAGCACCGCTACATCATATTTTGAGAATAACGTGAAAAAGAATACCGGGCTGACAAAACCAATAACCGCCAGCAATATTCCGAACAGGATATAACTGTAAATAAAAAAATTAAGAAACCGCTGCGCCTCATGTTCGCCATTTTTCTCACGTATCTTCATTGACTCGGGAACCAGCACAAAATAGTCAATACTGTTGATCGTTCCGGTAATGAGCAACGCCACCGCCAGGATGTAAAAGTAAATATCCGTGCCCGCATTGGCGCCAAAGTAAAAGGTTATGATAAGCGTATTGAGGAAGCTGACCCCTTTGGCAACCACGTTAAATATCGTAGATAGAACTACCCCTCTTTTATATGACTCTGATTTAAGCAAATTTTCTTACCGTTTGATTTGCAAAAGAGTTGTGTTCTGCTGACTCTTTCGTGTTATTCTATTTACTATTACATATCCCGTGTACCAGTTTTATAACGTCCCGGGTTTCCCGGATACTCACCCCTCTCCCTGCAATGATCTCTTCATAATTCTTTGTATGCAGCCCGGTGAAGCCATCATTAAAATCAATGACCTCGTCGTCAACCGAAATTATACGATGGCTTTGCCTGCCTTTGTTGCGGAGCGCTTCCGGCAGATCGTGCGCATTGATACTCAGCATCCAGTTCACATCAGCCTTTTCCAGCTCCAGTTCTCCGGCGGCTGAAGTAGCGTTGTGAAGACTTACCTTACTGTTTTTCACCTCCCCGAAGATCCACAGCAGCAGGTCAAAAAAATGCACCCCGATATTGGTGGCAATACCGCCGCTTTTTTCTGTATCCCCCTTCCAGCTTGTATGATACCAGTTGCCCCGGGCTGTTATATACTCCAGGTTCACTTTATATCTTTTACCGGCAGGAGAAGCGGCTATTTTTTCTTTGAGCGCTTTTGCAGCGGGGTGAAGACGGAGTTGCAGGATGGTAAAAACCTTTCTGCCGGTTTCCCTTTCTGCCTCCATCAACGCATCCACATCCCATGGATTGAGTACTACCGGTTTTTCACAGATCACATCGGCACCCAGCTTCAACCCGAAACGTACATGTGCATCGTGCAGGTGATTGGGACTGCATACACTGATATAATTTACTTTATTGCCTCCGTTTTTTTGATTCTCCAGGTAATGTCCAAACTCTTCAAATGAAGTAAAAAAATCCGTTTCGGGAAAGTAGTTATCGAGTACCCCCACCGAATCGTGTATATCAAATGCTGCAATAAGTTTATTCCCCGTTTCTTTGATGGCCTGCATATGTCTTGGCGCCACATATCCTCCTGCCCCTATCAGTGCAAAGTTTTTCATCGGTTTTATTTGATTCTTTTTACCCGGCTATTTTCCAGTATATATTCCTGGCCGCTTTCATTACAAACCGCTTTATTACCTGATCCGAATACCAGCTTATACCCATGTTCACTCATCCATCCGGTTTGTTTACCGGGATTACCTGTTACTAATGCATAGGCAGGAACGTCTTTGGTAACAACGGCACCGGCACCGATAAAAGCAAATTCACCGATGGTATTGCCGCAAACGATCGTTGCATTGGCCCCGATGCTTGCTCCTTTTTTAATAAGGGTGTTTTTGTATTCGCTTTTACGGCTTACCGCACTGCGTGGATTTATCACATTGGTGAGTACAACGCCGGGCCCGAGGAAAACATCGTCCTCACAGGTCACTCCTTCGTACAGGCTTACATTATTCTGCACTTTTACATTATTCCCGATGACCACGTTTGATGCCATCATCACGTTTTGCCCCAGCACACAATTGCTGCCGATCACAGCGCCGCTCATTACATGACAGAAGTGCCAGATCTTTGTGCCTTCGCCTATACGGCAACCTTCATCAATGACTGAACTGGGATGTGCGTAATAATGCATGCAGTGATTTTAGTGTGCTATCTTTTTTAAATATTCGCCATACCCACTTTTTGCCAGTTCTCCGGCCAGTTTTAAAAGATGATCCCGGTCGATGAACCCCATGCGGAAAGCTATTTCCTCGGGGCTTCCGATCTTAAGGCCCTGCCTTTTTTCTACCACCCGTACATACTCACCGGCCTCGTGCAGCGATTCAAAGGTTCCGGTATCCAGCCAGGCAAAGCCCCTGTCTAATACTGCCACTTTTAATTTTTTCTTTTGCAGGTAATGATCATTCACCGTGGTTATCTCGTATTCGCCCCGGGCGCTTGGTTTTATGTTTTTTGCAATTCCAACCACGGTATTATCGTAAAAATATAAACCGGGTACCGCGTAATTGCTTTTCGGTTTCGAAGGCTTCTCTTCGATACTGATAGCATTCTTATCTGCATCAAACTCCACCACACCATAACGTTCGGGATCGCTTACTGGATACGCAAAGATCACAGCGCCGGCGGGATCGATGCTTGATTGCAACAGCTTACTAAAGCCACTGCCATAAAAAATATTATCTCCCAACACAAGGGCTACCGAATCTTTCCCGATAAATTTTTCACCGATCACAAATGCCTGCGCCAGTCCGTTCGGCACTTCTTGTTTGGCATACTCAATAGTGCATCCCCACTGGCTTCCATCGCCCAGCAGGCGTTTGAATTGTTCCTGGTCTTCCGGCGTTGTTATTACCAGTACGTCCTTTATCCCTGCCAGCATCAATGTACTAAGCGGATAATAGATCATCGGCTTATCGTAGATCGGCATCAGTTGTTTGCTGATCCCTTTTGTGATGGGGTAAAGCCGGGTACCGGAGCCGCCTGCGAGAATGATTCCTTTCATTGGAGGTTTTATATTGTTAAAGATTGTTGAACGTTGTTGAAAATCGTTGAATGTCGTTTCGTTTAAGGTGGTTGAATGTTGTTTAAAATTGTTGAATCCCGTTGATTAAGGCTTCAACTGCTTTCAACTCTTCAACAATGTTCACCTTTTCAACAATTTTCAACCCTTCAAAAATGTTCAACTTTTCTCTGCATTCGCCAATTGTGTATTTCTCAAATTATTAATTTTTAACGACAATGATTGAATCATATTCCTGAGCAATAAGAGGTCTTCTTCAGTAATAAAATTCAGATCAACAGATGTTATTAAATGACTCATCGTTTCCATAAGACTTCCATAAGAAATAGAAGAAAAATGAGCCTGTTCTTTTGCAGAAGACCTTGTAGCACCTTCCGCAATATTTGCTCCAATAGAAACGGATGCTCTTCTTAATTGATTTGTTAACCCGAATTTTTCTCTTTCCGGGAATTTTTCAGTCAGCCGGTATATTTCAACTGTTAGTTTTCTTGCTTTCTGCCAAACCTCCAGCTTTTCAAACCCAAATCGATACATACAACTGTATATTTGTTGAAGCCAAAGATCAAAACGTTTCTTTTCAACAACTTTCAACCTGTCAACAATATTCAACTGTTTTTATCCCCCTAACCCCCGTACATTTTCCCATAATAACCCTGGTAATCCCCGCTTGTAACATGCTTTAGCCATTCACCGTTTGCAAGATACCAATCGATCGTTTTTGAAATTCCTTCTTCAAACTGAAGCGACGGCATCCAGCCTAATTCATTTTTCAATTTGGTTGCATCAATTGCATAGCGAAGATCATGACCTGCACGGTCGGTAACATACGTAATGAGTTTTTCGGATGTACCCTTTTCCCTCCCCAGTTTTGTATCCATCTGCCTGCAAAGTTCTTTTACCAGGTCAATGTTCTTCCATTCATTATGACCACCGATATTATAGGTTTCACCGATCCTTCCTTTATGAAAAACCACGTCAATGGCCCGAACATGATCCTCTACATACAACCAGTCACGCACATTCTCTCCCTTGCCATAAATGGGCAGCGGTTTGTTGTTGATGATATTATTAATACAAAGCGGTATCAGTTTTTCCGGGAAGTGATAGGGTCCGTAATTATTACTGCAATTACTCATTTTTACCGGCAGTTTATACGTATGATAAAAAGCACGTACCATATGATCGGAAGAAGCCTTGGATGCGGAATAAGGACTGCGGGGATCATAGGCTGTTTCTTCGGTAAAGAACCCGGTATCGCCCAGCGAGCCATATACTTCGTCGGTGGAAATATGATAAAAGATCTTACCAGCCATATTGTCTTTCCAGGATTCCTTTGCGGCCTGCAGCAAGGAAGCCGTACCCAGCACATTAGTGGTTACAAATGCCAGCGGGTCGGTGATGGACCGGTCTACATGACTTTCGGCAGCACAATGCAGTACCGCTGTGAACTTATGTTCTTCAAATAATTTACGCAATAAGCCAAGGTCGGTAATATCGCCTTTTACAAACTGGTAATTAGCGGCAGATTCAATATCCTTCAGATTTTCGAGGTTGCCGGCATAGGTAAGCTTATCCAGGTTCACGATCTTGTAATCAGGGTACTTTGTAACAAATAACCGGGCTAAATGAGAACCGATAAAACCAGCCCCTCCGGTAAGTAAAATAGTATGCATTATTCCTTTTTCTTATTGCCGGCAAAAATAGACATTAATTGTCGGAGAATATGCCTATATATTGCCAAAATAGCCGGTTAAGTCTGTGAAAAAAGAAGAATAGAGGTGGGTATAAGTAATTATAATCCCGTGAACGCCACATGAAAATACTGTTTGATCTCATCCACGTCAAACTTCTCGGCACGGCCGGCAGCTTTTTCGGAAAACTGTTTACGCAGGGCTGCGTCTTCGTACATTTTTTTCATGGCAGCAGCCAGGGCCGCCACATCATTTATCGGTGTAAGAATACCGTATTCGCCGATCTCGTAATTGTTGATGGCCCGGTGATGGAGATCTGTTGCAGGGGCCAGCAATTCCCTCGGGCCTGAGCTGCAGTCGGTGGAGATAACCGGTTTGCCGCAGGCCAGCGCTTCGATCAATACATTGGGGAAACCTTCCACGTCGGAGCTTAATACAAAGCAATCGCTGCGGTTTACATATTTAAAAGGATTCTTGTCGAACCCGGTGAAGATCACTTTTTCCATCAGGCCCAGGTCGTGTACCTTCTGTTTTAGTTCTTCTTCCATAACACCACCGCCAACAAGCAATAATTTGCAGGGCAGGTTCTTCAAAATAAAAAATGCCTGTATCAGCAGCAGGTGATTCTTCTCTTTGCGAAAACCACCCACATTCACAAAATAGAATGTGTCTTTATCAAACGCAAAGCCGGGCGCTTCATCAACATGTGTTTTAATGAAGTGGAGATCAATGGGATTATAAATAACCCGTACCGGGGTTTTTATTTTGAAATTCTCAACCAGGTCAGTCTGCATAGCATAGGAATTCGCCAGCACCAGGTCGGCCCGTTTGTAAGAATACATCACCATGAATTTCGAGAACATGCGGTAGATCGTGGAATGGCTTTGCTGCATGGTGGTCTGGTGTGTACGTTCGCACATGATCACATGGCCTTTGTATCCCCATAAACTTTTCATCAACGCATTGATGTAGCAGGGGCGATATAAAAAAGCAACAGAAATATTAATTTGATTTTTTTTGCAGTAACGATATACATTCCAGGAGATATAAGGAAGTTTTAAAAAACGAATGGTCTTGTCCTGCACCAGGGGTTCATCCAGGTTAAAGCGTTTTATTTCCGGGGGAATGGCAAACTCAACGATATTACTGTACAGCGCCAGGTGTATCTCAAAATTATCTTTCAGGTGTTCCAGCAAAAGAGAAACTACCCTCTCTGCCCCGCCAGACTGTAAGGTGTTTATAAAGATGAGCAGTTTGGGTTTAACGCCGTTCATTCGTTTTCATTTTTTCGGAAACAACCGTACAAATATCCGGTATTTATCTTCGGTAAACGAAAAGAAAATACCACGTACAGCAATTTGTGTGGTTTGCGGTTGGCCCCTGATCTTGTTTAGGGTTAACCGCAGGCACACAAAGTTTGTCGCAAATACCGCTGAGCATTTTTGCTGTTACAACTGCAACAATAAATCTTCCAGCTTCTTCATCATCGCCCTTATAGAAAAACGTTTTTGCGTGGTTTCTATTATTTTATTCCGGTCAAAATTCAAAGCGATCGCTTTATTTATTGCCGAAGCAAAACCAATGAGGTCGTTATCTTCCACCAGTAAACCATTTTCACCCTCAGTAATTATTTCGCCAATACCTCCCGGCGCATGAAATGCCACAACCGGAATACCGCAGGCTCCTGCCTCCAGCAGCACATTGGGAAAACCTTCATAGTACGAGCCCATTAAAAACAGGTCGGCATCTTCCATCCCGGCAAAAGGGTCTTCTTTTTTACCGGTTAAAAAAACCTTATCCTGCAGTTCCAGTTCGTTGATGAGATTCTGCAGGCTTTCTCTTTTATCCCCATCACCGATAATGTAATACCTGAATGGAAGCATCAGCAGCCCTACCGCATGGATCAGTCTTTCAATTCCCTTCTCTTCCGAAAGGCGGGATACGGTGACAAATTTGTACACTTTATTATCATTGCCCGGCAATTGTTGCGGTATTCTCTCTTCCGTTGCATTATAAATAACCTGGGTCTTGTTTTCCCGGATATGATAATGCTGAATAAGGTCCTGCTGCATATAGGCGCTTTGGCAAACGATAAAATCGAACCGGCGAAAATATTTTTTCAGCAAGCGGTTGTAAAGCCAGGGCATGGTTGACCGCTGGTTGTTGATGCTTACAATACTCGATTCCCGGGCCAGGAATTTTATCTCCCGTGGAAACCAGTTCCGGAAGATCGCAAAATAAAGGTTGAGGTGATTGGCACAACTGAAAACAATATCGGGCTGGTAAACCTTGATTGTCTTTCTTATTTTAAACAACGAATACCTTACCCTGCTTTCTTTGAGGTCCACCAGGTGTACCTGTGCATTTTTTAGCTGGTAAAACGGAGCGGCATTATCAAGCACAACCAGACAAACAGAGAATTTTTCCGTATCAATATGATCACAAAAAAGCGACACAAATTTTTCGGTTCCCCCACACTGCAGTGTGGGAATAAAAATGAGAAGTTTTATTTTTGATCCGTTTGTCAATATTGGTAGTTAAACGGGCAGCCTGCTTTCATGCACGGCAATATAATCATCCAGCCCGGCCAACTGTTTATTATAATTACCCGTATGCTGTACATGATACCCAAGCTGCTGTAAAAGCTGCACGCATTTATCTTTTACGCCGGGTAAATGGCAATCATGGGTGGCCAGTAAAATATCAGGCCGGTATTTTTTCAGTGTATCAATGGCGCCTTTGAGTACATCGTATTCCGCCCCTTCTACATCGATCTTGATGATATCCGGTTTATCATATTTCAACTTCAGTAAACCATCAACAGAATAACAGGGAATGGTTAAATAATTTTCTGCATTATTGAATACAGATGATCCGGTGATATAGGTATTCCCATCCTGTTGTGCAGGATTGTCTGAAAATTCCACCTGTTTCTCAGAGTCGGAAAGCGCATAAGGCAGCAGCCGTATGTTATTATTACTGATGAACAGGTGGTTTCTTTTTATGTGCTGCTGAAAAATCTCCTGCGCTGCCGGTGAAGGTTCAAAAGAATAGATCCTTCCGCTGCTGATGAACCGGTTGGCCAGCAGCGCATAATAACCGGCATTGGCGCCCAGGTCGTAAAACACAGTGTGGGGTTTAAGCCAGGACAAAAATATTTTCACGGTTTCGGGATCTTCATATTTGCCCAGTATGTATTCGTAGCTGCTGGCCGTTGACCATAAATATCCTTTCAACGGGCCTTTCATTACCGGCAGGAATTTTCGGCCGAAAATGTACCGGCAGGTCTTTATGTACACTCTTTTAAAAAAATCTTTTCCCGGCATGATGGATCAGCTGGCCCAGCTCTGTATTCAGATTAAAAAATTTATTCAGCAACAGTAAGATAACAATATAAATCAACAAGCCCGATATGGCAGATGCAAAATTACCGGCCACAAAATAACCCGTAATCCAGAATAAGCCGGCCGCTATAACCGCATTGATGACAATGATGATGGCACAATAGGTTAATAAAGCCGCATAATCCAAAGAAGGGACCAGTTTTTTACAGATGAAATACATGCCAAAATAATTCAGCAGGTTCACAAACAGGATGCCATAGGCATACCCATAAGCACCATAGGTTTTGGTGCAGGCCCAGGTTACGGCAATGAGCAGCACATTTAATATCACCTGGTAATAAAAGGCCTGGCGGATGGCCTGCACCGCAATAAATACCCGGGTTACCATGGCATTGATGCCGGTAATAAAAAGGGTAACAGCAAGCAGTTTTAAAAAGAATGCTGCTTCTGTAATAGCGCCCGTTGTAAAATTGCGGCTGTGGTAGAATATTTCCACCAGTGGCGTGGCAAAAACAAAAAGATAAAAACCCATGGGCACCAGTATAAATACCAGCAGCTTCGTTGTCTTTAAAAAGGTATCGTTCATGGCAGCATGATCGTGCCGGGCAACTTCTTCATTCAGTTTGATGCCGCTTACATTGGAAAACTGGGTGGTGACAAGGGTATTGGGGATGTCGGCAATATTCTTTCCGTAGTTCATCACGCTGATAACGCCGCTGCCAAAGCCGCTTAGTAAGTACAACGGAAAAAGACTACTGGCCAGGGTAGCCACCTGCCCCAGTTCGGCAAAAAGAATATTATGTCGTGTTCGTTTCCCTATCTTACCAGGTTGAAAACTGAATTGCCAACCCGCTGTTCTTTTAAGAATGAACAGCAGGATGAACAGGTTGAAGGCATAAGAGATCAACCCGCCCAGGAAAACACTCAGCACATCGTACTCTGCCTTCAGCAAAAAGATACAAACAATGGCAATGATACTTTTAATGCTGCTGATGAGCATGGGCACACTGAAATACTTCAATGAAGTGAGAATGGTATTGATGTAATTGGTGAGCAGGTGAAAGATAAAGAACAGGGAACCCGTCCAGAAATAATTGCGGTAGGCCAGGATATCGGCTTCAGAGAACTTAGAGATGAGCCCGAAGACCCTTGTACCAAAGAAATACATGGCCATGGTAAACAGGATACCGGTAATAAGATATACCCACAGGAAAAAATTAAGAAAGGCTGTTGCCGCCTCATTGCCTTCCTTCTCCCGCAGGCGCATAGATTCCGGGATAAGTACGGCCACATCAATATTGTTGATGAAGCCCGAGAACAAAAGCATGGTGCCGAAAACAAAGAAGTAAATATCGGTTTTGATATTGCTGCCGAAGTACCGGGCAATGATGATGGTGAGCAGGAAAAGAATGCCTTTTGACAGGATATTGAAAAAAACAGAAAACACGGTACCCCGCCTGTACGATTCGGATCTTATTAACCACGGGAATTTCATCAACGGGGATTTATTATTATTCCCTCCGGGAATTTTGATTTTGCCACGGAAGCACAGAAACACAGAATTTGATCTGCATTTTCCATGCCTTGGTGTTGTGGCAATACGTTGCCGAAGGCAAACAAAAATAATGGTTCGTGGCTGAAATCAACAACCGGTCAACCGAATTAGTCCGTTAACTTTGCGGCCATGCATTACGCCTCTATTGAAAATATCAGTAAATCCTTCGGCATCCGCACCTTGTTCAAAAATATTTCCTTTTACGTGGAAGAAGGCGATAAGATCGCTTTTGTGGCCCGCAACGGAAGCGGCAAAACAACCTTGTTAAAGATCATTGCCGGGCTGGATACCGCCGACAGCGGAACCGTGTGGGTGCATAAAGACATTAAAGTGGTGATGCTGCAGCAGGAAACGGCGTTTGAAGAAATGAAAAGCATCTGGGATAATGTACTGCGGATGGATAACCCCGTAGTAAAAGTGGTAAAGGAATATGAAATGTGCCTGGAGCAGGAAGCGGAGAATATTGATAAGCTTACCGACCTGATGGCCAAAGTAGACGAACTGAATGCCTGGAACTTTGAAAGTGAACTGAAACAGATCCTTGGCAAACTGAATCTTCATCATTTAAACGAACCGGTAAGAAACCTCAGCGGCGGCCAACGGAAAAGAGTGGCGCTTGCCCAGTCATTGATAGAAGCGCAACTGCACGAAGGCAAATGCCTGCTGATACTGGATGAACCCACCAACCATTTAGACGTGCAGATGATCGAATGGCTGGAAGATTATTTATCAGCACAAAAGATAACCCTGCTTTGTGTAACACACGACCGCTATTTTCTGGATGCCGTTTGTAACGAGATCCTGGAAATGGACGAAGAAAAGATATACACCTACAAAGGCGACTACGATTATTTTTTAGAACAGAAAAGTCTGCGGCAGGATGTACAGGCAAGCGAGCTGCAGAAAGATAAAAATATTTTCCGCAAGGAGCTGGAGTGGATGCGCAAGCAACCCAAGGCCCGTACCACCAAATCAAAATCGCGGCAGGATGCGTTTACAGAAATTGAAGAGCGGGTGAGCCAGCGCAGGGAGGAAGCTGACGTAAGCCTGCAGGTAAAAATGACCCGGCTGGGAGGAAAAGTGCTGGAGATGAAAAAAGTGAACAAGAGCTATGGCGATAAAGTGATACTGAAGGGCTTTGATTATACATTTAAAAAAGGCGAGCGCATCGGCATTGTAGGAAAGAACGGCATCGGCAAATCAACTTTTTTAAAGATCGCTTTGCAGGAAGAGAAACCCGACAGCGGAAAGATAAACCACGGCGATACGGTGGTATTCGGCAACTTTAACCAGGAAGGACTACAGTACAAAGAAGACAAGCGGGCCATTGAATACGTGAAAGACTTCGCCGAATTTTTTCCCCTGGCCGATGGCAGCAAGGTATCTGCCTCGCAGTTCATGGAAAAATTCGGCTTCAGCGGCGAGCAGCAATATACCCCGCTGAGCAAGTTAAGCGGTGGAGAAAAGCGGCGGCTGCACTTATTAAGCATCCTGTTCCGTAATCCGAATTTTCTAATCCTTGATGAACCCACCAACGATCTTGATCTGCAAACATTACGAACGCTGGAAGAATTCCTGCTGGACTTTCCGGGATGTATCTTAATTGTAAGTCACGATCGCTATTTTATGGACCGTATGGTGGATCACCTGTTCGCTTTTGAAGGCGATGGAGTGATCAGGGATTTTCCGGGCAATTATACTTTGTACCGGGAATACAAATTGAACGAAGAAAAAAATCCCACACCCATAAAGCAACCTTCCGAGCAACCAAAGAACTCACAACTTCAAACATCAAACACCAAACCTCAAACCAAAGCTACCTTCAAAGAAAAATTCGAATTCGAACAGATCGAAAAAGAGATACCCCAGTTGCAGGAAGAAAAGAAAACACTGGAGGAAAAAATGAACAGTGGCGGTATGAATTATGATGAACTGCAAAGATCTGCCGAACGCATCAGCCAGATTGTACAATCATTGGATGAAAAAGAAATGCGCTGGCTGGAACTGAGTGAACGGATATGACATTTAGCCGATCGGTATCTGCACGGATATCTTTGTTCCGTTTCCCGGCTTTGACTGTATCTGGCAAACGCCTTTTAGCATGTAGGTACGTTCTTTTATTCCCAGCAGCCCGAATGTATGTCCCGCCTGTTTTACAGACGTATCAAAACCTACGCCGTCATCCTGTACAAGCAAACGGATCATATCTTCCACCCGGTCGATGCTGATATTGATACGGGTTGCATTGGCGTGCCGGGCAATATTGGTGAGCGACTCCTGCAATATGCGGAACAGGCCGATCGATATATTCGGGTTAACCACCGCATCATCAAAATCATTCTGGTATTCGATAGGAATGCCCAGGCGTTTTGCAAAATCTTCTATCTGCCACTCAAAGGCGGCATTCATACCCAGGTCGTCGATGATGCTGGGCCTTAATTCGGTAACAATATGCCTGATCGATTTAACCGCTTCGGCAATAAGCTTAATGGCATCATCAAATTTATTATTCACCGCCTCGTCTTCATGCTGCATTTTTCTTTTCAACCAGCTTATATCCATTTTTAATCCTGTGAGTTGCTGGCCCAGCTCATCGTGTATCTCCCGGGCTATCTTCGACCGTTCGTCTTCCCGTACCTGTTGCAGGTGGGTGCTTAGCTCCTGCAGTTGTTCTGTACGTTCATTCAGTGTATCGTGACTCTGTTTTAATAATTCCAGCGCCTGCTTGATATTGGTAACATCGGTAATGGTGCCAATATAACCGGTGATCTCTCCTTCCCGGTTCACCAGGGGTATCGCACCGCCGTTTACCCAGCGCAACTGGCCCGACCTGTTGATGATGCGGTATTCAGAAAAAGAAGGCTCCCCCTTTTGCGATTTATTGATCCAGTTGTTCACCTGCTCTTCCCGGTCATCAGGATGGATCATATTCATCCATTCGTTGTTCATCGCTTCTTCATAACTAAGGCCGGAGTAATCCATCCATGCCTCATTCACATAGGTGGTATTGCCTTTTGCATCGGTCTCAAAAATGCCTACCGGCGCTGTTTTGGCAAGTGTGCGAAAACGGAGTTCACTGTTCGATATCCTGTCTTCCGCTTCTTTCTTTTTACTGAAGTCGATGATGGTGGAAAGCCAGTGTTCCTCGTTATCTATTACGATCCGTTCCGTGGAAAAAAGAATAGTGATATTATTACCGTTTTTTGCTGTAAGCGAAAGCTCTACATTAGACAGCCTTACGCTTTCTCCCATATGCTGCCACGTTTGTTGAACAAAAGACTCATCCATTAATCCCAGCTCAATACCGGTTTTACCGATTACGCTTCCCCTTTCAAGCCCCGATAACTGAAGCAGGTGTTCATTAATATCAGTTACCCGGTGCTTACTGTCGGTCAGCATCATCCCCACCAGGTTGTTATGAAAAAGTTTTAAGAATTTCTCATCTGCTTCCTTCATCAGCAGTTGTGTTTTTACATTAAAAAAGGATTGGAAGACCGGTATGCAACAGCATCGCTGGTACAGGCATAAAAGATACACTTAATTTATAAATTAATCCTTTTGCCTTACTGTTTATTTTGAACCACATAGGAACATAGGTCACATAGGTTCTTGATAGTTTCTTCTATGTTTTCTATGTGCCTATGTGGTTCAGCCATTCCAAAACTCATAAACCGGAATAAAAGAATTTGAGTAACTTTCTCTTTACAAATACCAGCCTGCTTATGAATCAACGCTTTTATTCGCTCGACGTATTCCGCGGCGCCACCGTTGCCCTGATGATACTGGTGAATAATCCCGGCAGCTGGGGTCATATCTTTCCGCCGCTGGAACATGCAGCCTGGCATGGTGTTACGCCTACCGACCTGGTATTCCCTTTCTTTTTATTTGCCGTAGGTAATGCCATGGCCTTTGTAATGCCCCGGCTGGAAGCAGCAGGCGAAGGAAATTTCTGGTTCAAGGTAATAAAACGAAGCCTGCTCATTTTTTTTATTGGCTTGTTCTTAAACTGGTTCCCCTTTGTGAAGTATAACGATGCAGGAGCCATTGTACTAAAACCTTTTGAGAACCTCCGCATCTTTGGTGTGCTGCAGCGCATTGCCGTTTGTTATTTCTTTGCATCCGTCATCGTTCACTTTTTCAAAGTAAGAGGATCCTTTGTAGTGGGTGCTTTTATCCTGCTCGCCTATTGGTTCTTATGCATTGCGGCAAACCCTTCCGACCCATTCAGTTTGAACGGATGGTTTGGTACCGGTGTTGATAAAGCAGTTCTGGGTGAAAAACATATGTACCACGGAGAAGGGGTTGCTTTTGACCCCGAAGGACTGATGAACAGTTTTGCCGCCATTGTACAGGTGATACTCGGTTACCTGGCAGGTAATTATATTTTACAGAAAGGAAAAACGCAGGAGATGCTGAATGGTTTGTTTGTTGCCGGATGCGTACTGGTGTTTGCCGGCTTTTGCTGGGACATGGTTTTTCCCCTCAATAAAAAAATATGGACCAGCAGTTATACCATTTATACCACGGGCCTGGCGTTGCTGATACTATCGGTAATGATCTACCTCATCGAATTCAAAGGCAGCAAGGGATGGTGGAGCCGTTTCTTTGACGTGTTTGGAAAGAACGCCCTCTTCATTTTTGCCATGAGCGCCCTTATACCCAAAACATGCTGGCTCATCCGCATCAGCAATGGCGTGACCGATGCCGGCAAACCAAAATACCTGAACCCGCTGAGCTGGTTCTACGAAACTATCTGCAAGCCCATTCTTCCTGCCGACCCAAGAATTGGTTCATTGATCTATGCGCTTTGCTTTATTGGCATGATGTGGTTTTTAGCCTGGGTGCTGGATAAGAAGAAGATCTATATTAAGGTGTAGTAAAGTATAAGGCAACATACTAATGGTAGTGGTAAGACAAGCAGTACACCGTTAAATAATAAAAATTG
>DAOLIP010000081.1:11097-15763 GCA_035328475.1 Ferruginibacter sp. | reverse complement strand
CCATCGGCAAAGGCAAGCCTGTTATACTGATCCATGGTTTTGGTGAGGATGGAGATATCTGGAACAAACAGGTTGAATTTTTAAAAGACAATTTCCAACTCATCATTCCCGACCTGCCCGGCAGTGGCAGATCTGAATTAGTAATGGATGCAGATATTGAAACCTACAGTGAGATCATAAAAGAGATCATTACCCGTGAAGTCCAAAAGCCTCCCCTTTCAGGGGGAGGTTTGGTGGGGGTGCTTGGTCATAGCCTCGGCGGTTATATAACCTTAGCCTTTGCAGAAAAATATCCGCACATGCTTTCTTCTTTCGGATTGGTTCATTCAAGCGCTTTTGCCGACAGCGAAGAAAAAAAAGCAGCCAGGTCAAGATCCATTGAGTTCATCAATAAGAACGGCGCTTATGATTTTTTGAGAACAGCTATTCCCGGGCTCTTCCACCCGTCGGGACGCTCCCAGCGGCCTGACGGCTTACAGCGACCTGACGGCCTACAGCCCCTTGAAGAATCAATAGAACAACTTATAGAAAAAGGAAGAAACTTTACTTCCGAAGCCCTGGTTCAATATTACCAGGCCATGATCCATCGCCCCGACCGTACCCATGTATTGAAAACATTCCCCCGGCCCATTCTTTTTATCATTGGCCAGCACGACAATGCCGTTCCCTTTACCCAAAGCCTGCAACAGTGCTACCTGCCCACCCAATCGCATATACACATACTGCGCAACAGCGCCCATATGGGCATGTGGGAGGAAAGCAAAAATGTAGACGTATTTCTACAAAGATTTTTATCACTAGGATAATCAGTAGATTTATTTTACTGTTTTCTCACCCTCAAAAAAATTACTTTATGAAAAAAGTATTAAGCAGGTACCTTAACATCAGCGCCTTAATTTTTCTGTTTTGCTTCTCCTTCATAAACAGCTTTTCGCAGAGAAAAGAAATTACGGTTCCCTCAATCATTCCACCAGGTGGCGGTGGGGGACCTGTCAATGATGACAGTTCTTCAATTGTACCTTTTACTTGTAATCTTTCAAATACCAATCCTTGTAACCTGATAAGGAATAATGCTTTTTTACTTTCATGTACCAATACCCACGCACCATTTATTAACTGCGTGGATTATTGGACAAGTTCACACGGAACTCCGCAATTAAATAAGAATCTTCCTCAAATTTTCCCTAACGTGAATCATGCTTCAATGTTTGCTGATATAATAGATGATGGGAATGGGAACCTGACGACATTTGGTGAAGGAATAGCGGTTGGTATTCCAGCGCTCACTTCTGGTTCAACTTATTCTCTGTCACTGTTTAAGAGATTTTTTTCTGTTGGCGCTTATGGTGGCCCAGATATTGATGACTTTTATGTCGTGCTTTTAAAATGCAACATATTTAATTCAATAAGGCGATACGGCGAAGATTATACAATCCCTGCAATCCCAACAATTGGAGCCCAGGTTATATACCATGAAACCGATGTAAATAATACTTCGTGGCAAAGCATAACACAATCTTTTGTAGCAAATGATTCATATAATGTAGTCTGGATTTTCCCAAAGCTAACCACAACTATACCGGGCATTCCTCCTGGACTTGCATTAGAGTCGTGGCTGGAAGTGGCTTATCCTGAAATTAAAGATATTGCTATTTGTGTTCCGCCTCCTTGCACAAATCCTACAATTACACCTTCAGGTCCGATAGATTATCATTATTTATGGGAAAGCCAATGGATAGGAAAATCTCTTAGCTCTAGTGCATTGACAGGCAATCAATGGTATAAGAATGGAACTGCTATCCCAAATGCTAATGCTCCGATATATATTGCAAAAGAAGCAGGCAACTATTATACAAAAGTTGGAAGCTGCACATCAAATACTGTGTCAATTACTGGTTACCCATATTTTGCATCCCCCCCACAATTTGGACAACACATTATACCTGTCCAATCATCGGGATATTATTGCTTAAACACAAACGCACCAATACAACAGTTTAATCTAGGATCTTCCGCTATCTACACCTGGAATACAAATCCCTATCCCTGGGTACCCTCATCATTAAGTATAAATCCTTCTTCCTATAACATACACTCTCCTAATGCAACCCTTGTAATAGGTAATATTGGAGGCACATTCGATATTCAAGGCACTGCAGATCTTAATGGAACAGAAAAAGTTTTAGACTATACCTTATTATTGACACAACAATCTACTCCTCAAAATTTAACTGTATGTGCCAGTACCATTAAGTATTTTGGTCCACCCGCTACTTATGGGGCTTTGCCAGGAAGTTCTGGTTTTACATCAGAGTTTTACGATTTTGGGGCAACTGGCACCATTGTATCCCCTACAATATATGCTGGGCTTCATCAAGTTACTATTCCTGGAAATTCTCCCTTATCAAATTATATTGGAGTGCAATTCTCAGGAAACAGCTACGTAAAATTTGAGGCAAGTTATTCTTGGGGTGGTTGCTACAGTGAAACTCTTTGGAATGTAACAACACTAAGCGGATGCTTTGCAGGAGGGAGTAATTCAAATAGTCAATCTTCATCACTAATTTACCCGAACCCTGCTTCCAACCAGTTAACTATTTCTTCTACTGAGAGAATAATTAAGGGGGTCGAGATTTTTGGGTTATTCAATAATTCAATACTAAAGGTTAGTGGTAATAATGCAAAAAGGCTAAATACCAACATTTCAAGTTTACAACCCGGTGTTTACAATTGCAGAATAACCACAGATAAAGGCATTGAGAATCAAAAACTCATCATAAAGCGCTAATATTAACCTTGCTTTTAGGACTTTCAAACGCTGCCTTTCAACAAAGGCAGCGTTTTTCGTTACTTTTAGGTCTAATTATTGCTTTTATTCCCGGCTATGAAGAAATTTTTCATTCTCGTTTTTTTCAGTTTATTGTTCTCAGACCTTTTCGCATCCCATATTGTAGGTGGCGAAGTGGCCTATATTTACCTTGGACCCGGTACGCAACCCAACACAAGCAGGTACACCGTTATTTTAAGATTGTTTACAGAATGTGGGCAGGTTTGTGGCGGTAATACCGGCGTGGCTTGCCCTCCCAGTTCTCCATTAATAGGTATTTTTGTAAATACTTCTCCATACAACAGGGTAACAAATATTGCTCTTTCATTGGTGGCCAATCCTCAGATATCATTAGGTTATTACCCCCCTTGCTTAGATAATCAACCAGAAGTATGTTATAAAGTAAACACCTATTCAGGCCAGGTTGAATTATCTGATAACAGTTCAGGTTACCGGCTTTCTTATCAGTCCTGCTGCAGGGCTGCCTCGCTGAACGTTAGCTCCAATTCATCTACAGTAAGCGGTGTTCCCGGGGCTACTTATGAAGCAACTATGCCTGGCACAGCGCTGCTACCAACAGGACATAATTCAACTGCCCTGGTAAGATTAAAAGACACTGCATTGATCTGTTACGACAGCCCTTTTACGCTTGAATTCAGTGCTGTTGACCCGGATAATGATTCGTTAAGTTATCAGTTTGTATCAGCTTATAACGGTGGTTCTTTTACTGCTACTGCCGACGGCACCCCTCCTGATCTACCACTGTACGGAGTCGTCAGTTATCAACCAGGATTCTCAGGAACATCTCCGCTCGGTTCCAGTGTTACCATCAATCCAATCACTGGTATCATAAGCGGTACAGCACCTTCTACTGTGGGTAAATATGTGGTGAATGTTGTAATTAAAGAATGGCGTAACGGTATTATGATTGCCGAACACAGGAAGGATTTTCTTGTACGCACCAATCAATGCACCATTACCCATGCCCAACTTTCAATCATCCCCGTTACTTGCGATGGGTATACCGTTGATTTTTCTCAATACAACAACAGCAGCGGTAATATCACAGATTATTTTTGGGACTTTGGCGATCCGGTAAGCGGAGTCAATAACACATCAACCCTTCCGGGTCCGGTTCATGTTTACTCAGATACGGGTGTTTATACCGTTAAACTTCGTGTTTCATCAAGCGGTGTTTGTGTTGATTCCACTATTCAAACCATAAAAGTTTATCCGGGTTTCTTCCCTGGTTTTACAATTGCCGGTCAATGCAAGAATACTCCTATACAATTTACAGATATTACAACCGCAACATTTGGCATAGTTAATAAGTGGGATTGGAATTTTGGCGATATTGGTTCACCCAGCAACACTTCTGTACTACAAAATCCAACACATATTTATGCTGCAACCGGTACATACAATGTAACATTTGTTGTACAAAGCAGCAAGGGCTGTATTGATACTGTATTAAAGACCTTTGATGTTTTAGATAAACCAGCATTATCAGTGAGCAATGATACCCTCATCTGTATCATTGATACCTTACAGATTCACGCCGTTGGCACCGGCTCTGTAGTGTGGAGTCCCAATTATATGATCAGCAATGTGAACAGCCCCGATCCATTTGTCAGTCCGGATGTAACTACTACCTACACGGTAACACTGACTGACCCTTTCGGCTGCCAGGGTACCGATGCAATAACCGTAAATGTAAAACCATTCGTTACATTGTCTGCTGCACCCGATACCACCATCTGCCAAACCGACCCGGTACTATTGCGGATAACCAGTGATGCATTAAAATATGTGTGGACAGAAACACCGGCCGGCAATACA
>DAOLIP010000081.1:0-10997 GCA_035328475.1 Ferruginibacter sp. | reverse complement strand
GGCGCCAGTGGCGGAACCAATTATTCGTGGACGCCCATTACCTGGTTAGATAACCCCAATATCAGCAACCCCGTTTCAAGGCCGCAGAATAATATTGAGTACGTGGTAAGAGTGACCAATGATATCGGTTGCTTTGGTACCGACAGCATATTGGTGAAAGTATATAAAGTAAGTCCCGGCCTTTTTGTTCCCAATGCCTTTACGCCCAATGGCGATGGCAATAACGATATCTTCAGGCCGGTGGCTATTGGTATGAAATCGGTGGATGTTTTCCAGGTGTACAACCGCTGGGGACAGATGCTGTACGCCGGTACCGGTAATGGCGCTGGCTGGGATGGTAAATTCGGTGGCCGGCCACAGGAAGCCGCTACCTATGTTTGGTATGCCGAGGGAGTTGATTACCTGAACAATAAGATAAAAAAGAAAGGAACGGTGATATTGATACGATAATATCAGCACTTCTGTCAATAAGTTTAACCCCCCGCCGGCTTTGTAAAGCCGGCGGTTTTTATTAGCTTTAAGCCTACCTAATTCCAAGCTCTTCTATGAAGAAGTATCTGCTGCTTGTTTTTTTATCCGTTGTTTGCCTGCAAGACATTTATGCCAACCATACAAAAGGAGGTTGGATGTATTATCAATATCTTGGACAAGGCATAAATGATCCAACTAAACTTAGGTACAGGATAGGATTAAATTTTTATGTGGAGTGTAATACTCCTGTAACAGAAACTGGTTGGAATTTTTCGATTTTTGATGGCGCTTCCCCCTACACTTTTTTACAGGATGTACCTGTTAGTCCAAGCCCCTCAATTCAGATTGCAGGTTGCACATCTTTAAGTTGTTATCCCTGTTTAAGCAGTGTTCCAACAAGGTGTTACCAGATAAGTAATTATGAAATAATAATTGAATTAGCGCCCAACCCAAATGGATACATTATCAGTAAGCAAAGATGTTGCAGAATTGGAGGTATTAATAATATTCAACCTCCTTCAAATAATACAGGAGCAACCTATACTATAAAAATACCTGGCACGGTGGATATCCCTACCGGCCCTCAGAACAGCAGTCCCCAATTTGTTTTTAATGATACAGTTGTTGTATGTGGCGATGCCTATTTTGCCATGAGTTTTCAGGCAAATGACCCCGATGCAGATTCGCTTTCTTATTCTTTTATTGATGCCTATGATGGCGCTTCAGCAGGAGGTCCAAGTCCTAGTCCAGCGGCAAACCCTCCTTACAATAACATACCATATGCATTCCCCTTTAGCGGAACTCAACCATTAGGGGCTGGTGTTACAATTGATCCAGTTACTGGTTTAATCAGTGGTATTGCACCAGCAGCAGGAGTTTATGTAATTTGTGTATTGGTAAGAGAGTATAGAAATGGAGTTTTATTTGCAGAATCGAGAAAGGAACTTCACTTGGATGTTGCTACTTGTTCTCCACTTACCGCTACTTCAAACTTTACTCCCATCACTTGCGATGGATTTACCGTGAACTTTACGGAAAGCAGTACCGGAAATCCTACCAGTTTCTTTTGGGATTTCGGAGATCCTCTTAGTGGAGCAGCAAATACCTCTACGCTACAAAATCCTACACATACATTCACAGATACAGGCGTCTACAATGTCAAACTGATTGTTTCAATCGGAGGTCAATGCACCGATTCCATCATTAAACCCATCCTTGTTTACCCCGGCTTCTTACCCGGCTTCCTCAATACAGCGCCTTGTGTAAACACACCCATTCAATTTACCGATACAACCTATACACGCTATGGCGTGGTGAATTCATGGCGCTGGGATTTTGGCGACCCGGCCACACTGGCCGATACCAGTCATTTACAAAACCCTGTTTATACATATCCATTACCGGGTACGTATACCGTTGAATTAAGAGTAACCAATAGCAAGGGCTGCGATAAAACATATACCCTGCCCATCACCATATTTGGTAACCCGCCACTCTCTGTTTTTCCCGGTGATTCTATCTATTGCGGTTTAGATACCTTACAACTGAATGGCGTAGGAACAGGAACGTTCAACTGGACGCCACCGATCAGCATCATTGGCGCCAATACAGCCACGCCGCAGGTATTTCCGGCAGCAACCACCTGGTATTACACAACACTTACCGATGTAAACGGGTGCAAAAGCAGGGATTCATTGAAGGTGATACCAAAGTTCGATCTCACCAATGCCATTGCAGGCCCCCTCACTATTTGTGAAGAAGATACGGTGGTGTTGCGGGGCACCAGCAATTACAGCAACAACATAACCTGGCAATGGAGCCCGGCTGCTACGGTGGAGTCACCGGGTATTGATACCACAAGAGTGTACCCGGTCGTTAGCACCACCTATACCTTACGCACCCGCTGGGGCAATAACTGCATCGCCACTAAAACACATACCATCAATGTAAGACCATTGGCCATACCCAATGCCGGGCCCGATGCATTTGTGTGCACCGGCGGACAAACCACAGCGCAACTGAGTGCAAGCGGCGGCAACACGTATTCGTGGACACCAACCACCGGCTTAAGCAATCCAAACATACCAAACCCCATCGCTTCTCCAACTGTGCCTACCAATTACGTGGTGGCGGTAGGTGTAACCGGTTGCCCCAAATTAAGAACCGATACGGTATTTGTAAATGTAGGTGCATTACCGCCGATTACTATGCTCAACGATACATTGATCTGCACCATCGATACCCTGCAACTTACTACCGGCGGAACAGGAAGTTTTGTGTGGACACCGAATTATATGATAAGCAGCGCCACAGCACAAAGCCCATTGGTTAGTCCGGATGTACCAACCTGGTACTATGTTACCTTAACCGATGCAGTGGGTTGTAAGTCAAGGGATTCTGTTTTTGTAGATGTAAAAGCAAGCGTATCACTGAACGCAGGTGCCGATACCACCATTTGTCAAACAGATGGATTTTTACTGAATACCGTAAGCGATGGTTTGTACTATCAATGGACGCCGGCAACTTATTTGAATAACAGCACGATCAAAAATCCGTTCGCCATCCCGCTCACCACTACTACATATCGTGTGAGGGCCAGCATCGGTAAATGTTATAGTGAAGACGATATCAGCATCAAGGTTGTTCCTTACCCGGCAGCCAATGCAGGACCCGATGCATTTATTTGCACCGGTCTTTCTGTGCAGCTGAATGCAACAGGCGGCAGCAGCTATGCCTGGAGCCCGGCAACTTTCTTAAACAACCGCCTCATACCAAACCCTGTTTCCATAAGGCCAGGGGCCAGCATTCAATATATCGTTACGGTGAGAGATACGCTTGGTTGTCCCAAGCCTGTGAAAGATACCGTTTGGGTAAGGGTTTACCCGGCGGTGGTTGCCGATGCCGGCCCGAGAGATACAACACTGGTAAGCAGCCAGCCATTGTTCCTAAATGCAAGCGGTGGAGCTACCTATGTTTGGTCACCTTCTACCTGGCTGAACAATGCCAATATTCAAAACCCGGTTTCATTACCGCAGGATGATATTTTATACATACTTACCGCCACCACGGCAGAAGGATGTGTGGGAACCGACAGCATACTCGTTCATCTTTTTAAAATGGATGAAGATATTTATGTGCCCAATGCCTTTACGCCCAACGGCGATGGAAACAATGATGTGCTTCGCCCGGTATTACTGGGCATGAAAGAACTGACCTACTTCCGGGTGTACAACCGATGGGGCGTTCTGATGTTCTCTACCACCGAACAAGGCAAGGGATGGGATGGCCGTTACGGCGGCAAGGCGCAAGACCCGGCTGCTTTTGTTTGGGAATGCGAGGCGGTTACATACAAAGGGCAGATAAGAAAGAGAAAAGGCTCGGCGGTATTGATACGGTAACGAAATCTTTTTAGAACTGTCATCCTGGGCGATAGCGAAGAATGATAACCATAAAACAAAGAAGCACAAAGTGAATTTACTTTGTGCTTCTTTGTGTAAAACCTTTGCGTTGCTTTGTGGCATAATCTCCCCTTCATCAGTTATTTTGCAGCATGAATAAGATCGCCCTCATCACCGGTGCCACTTCAGGAATTGGAAAAGCCTGTGCCGGAAAATTTGCCGCCAATAAATACAACCTCATCATCACCGGCAGAAGAAACGACCGGCTGCTGGAATTGAAATCGGATCTTGAAAAACAATTCGGCATCGCCGTGTTAGCGCTTTGTTTTGATGTGCAGGACAGAATAGCCGTTGATTCCGTTTTTAAGGATCTTCCGGAACAATGGCAAAAGATCGACGTTCTCATCAACAATGCCGGGTTGGCCCTGGGCAGGGATAGTTTTGAGGACGCCGATATGAACGACTGGGAAACCATGCTCAATACCAATGTACATGGCCTCTTGTATGTAAGCAAGGCCATCCTTCCCTTTATGCTGAAGGAAAAGAAGGGGCACATCATCAACATGGGTTCGGTGGCCGGTAAGGAAGTATATGAAAAAGGAAATGTGTACTGTGCCAGCAAGTTTGCCGTAGATGCCATTACCAAGGCCATGCGCATAGACCTGCTGAAACATAATATAAAAGTTACGGGCATTCATCCCGGGGCGGTAGAAACCGAATTTTCCCTGGTTCGGTTTAAAGGCGACGATAAAACCGCCCGGTCGGCCTATAACGGTATTACTCCATTAACCGGGGAAGACATCGCCGATACCATTTATTACTGTGCCTCCCTGCCTGCCCATGTATGCATCAACGACCTGGTGATCACCTGCACCCAACAGGCTGGTGGCTACTATTTCCATAGAAATCAGTAGTTTATTCCCTTTACGAGGGCAATACCTGTGGCTTTCTTTCCGTTATAAAACAAAGAAAACCCGGCATTTGCCGGTCTTTTACTTGCACATACCGGTAAAAAACCGTAGAATTGTAGTGTTATCCAGAACCTAAGAAAAAAAGCAAAATGAAAAACCGTATCATTTTATCCTTACTATTTGTGTTGGCCTTCCTAAGCCATTACTCTTCCGCACAAAAGGTCATCAAGCAAAGTCCTTGTTCAACCCCGTCTATATTGGCGCAGGCCGACAGCATTAAAAAATTCTTAGCCAAACAAGGCTTCGAAGTGGTTAAAGAAGCTTCCATGCAAATGGAAAGCGAATATGAAATGCCGGTGATCGTTCCGTTAACCCAGGGAAGCTGGTACCAGTTCGTTTTCATCGGCGATATGAGTTCGAAACTCTACGAAGTGAGGATGTTCGACTGGAACGAAAGACAGGTGGTTTACCAGAAAAAATACTGGGGCGATGTGGACGGCAATGTGATCAGCTATTCTTATATACCCCAGTTCTCCGAATACCACATGATAAAACCCGTACAGGTAAATAAGAAAAAGAAAGACCTCTGCGGTTATGTGATGCTATTGAAGAAAACAGAATAATTATACTAATACCCTGCCGGTGTTTAAAGAGGTCTCTGTTCATCAGAGACTTTTTTATTTCCCTGCGGGAAAAGTGAAGTCACAGAAACACAAAAGCACAGAAACGGGAATACATTCTTCCGTGTCTCTGTGCTTCTGTGGCAGATATCTTTTGCCGAAGCAAATCCTTATTGTGTTAATGATATCCTCACCTGCACCCCTGCCCTTGTGTTTACGATCGGTGCACTGGATGAGATATATGGATTAACCCTTCGCTGGTCAAAATAGAGTTTTATATTAACCCGGTTATTCAGGAAATAATCGATCGAAGGCGAAATGGTGATATCCCTGCTTCCACCCGTTGCAAAATTATTATCCTGGTCCAGGCGGCTGTTGGCTGTTACGTTATCCCGTATCTTAAAGTCGAGCCTGAAGTTGATCTCATTCTCCAGTTTGGTTCCATTGCCATTCTTACCGGTTAAGAATTTAGGCCATTTGATATTGAGGAAACTTAACGGATTCTTCATTCCCCGTTTGCGATAGCCGGCGCCAATAGAGAATTCGGTGCTGCGTGTTTCGCTCAGCTGGAAATCGATCAGGCTTAAACTCAATTGCCTTGTCTTTGCATATTCAAACCTTGCCTGCAGCTGGTTGGTGAACATCATATCAACACCAATTAACGGTGAGAACTGTTCGCCGATGCTGATATTAGGTACCAGGAAGTACGGAACATAGTTCTTGGAAACCGTATCATAGAACGAAGGGTATCCAAACCTGGAAACGTCCTGGTAAAGCAAGGCCGAAGTGAATCCGTTCATACTGAGGTTACCGGTATAGCCATGCGATAAGGTGAAGTTGGTGAATATCTTGTCCAGTCCTTTTACACGGCTCAGTCCGCTGTAATCCAGTTTCCAGTTCAGTTTAGGCTTGATGCCGCGGAAAGGATTTGATTTGATGTTTGGATTATTTTGCCTGATCAGCGAAACCTTTTCGGGACTCTCTCCTGTATAAGCTGCAATGAATGCCGGTATCAATACATCAATGGCATACTTGCCATAGCCATAGTAATAACCATCTGCACCAGGCGTTTGACCAACGTTGTACGGATTTGCCTTACCAAGTCTTTCTGATAATATCAACCGGTAATCCTGGAATTTTTTAAAGGTTTCAGAAACACGGTTGGGATCAAATTTTCCGAACAGGGTCTTAAATGCTATATACGAAACATCAAAGCCGCCGCCTGCGTAAGGATTGAGGTGATTGAATTTGTGATTGATGCCGCCACTGGTATCAATATAGCGGAAGGTTTCTGTATAATTCTTATTGAATGTTTTGCTCATGTTCAGGGTAATGTTCAGGTCCCTGATCGGTTCTAATTGTGCACTCAAGGTAAGGCGCTGATCAAAAGACTGTACGAACATCGAGTTGAACGTAGTATCTCTTGTGATCAATCCTTTTGTAGCCGCCCGGTTAAGCCAGCCCGTATCGGGTTGCTGCCCTAAGATAAAATCAATACCAGGTGCCATGCTTTTCCAGTTCTGTCCAACATACTTTGTACTGTCGGTATAGCCGGGCAAACGGGTATGTGCATTTTCAGACAAAGAAACATTCACTTGTTTTACACTGGTAAGCAGTTTACCAAAAACTTTTTCGCCGGTGCTTACATAAGGCATGGCCGTTTTGTCAACGATCTTTCTTGTCTTCACCACTTTCTGCCCGTTCTTCTTTATCACCGTGTCTTTTACTTTGGTGATGCGGTTGCGCCACTTGGCCCGGTCTTCAATATTTGATGGCTGGTCTAACTGCCTTAACCATTTTGATTTTTGATACAGCCGGGTAAAGTCTAACTGAAGCGTTCCTTCTTTCTGCTGGCCGTTCTCAATGATATTACCCAGTTCCACTGCCAGCCGTGAAGCGCCCACCCATGTATAGGATGCCTGGTAACGGAGGTTCATGGTTGTCCAGTCGAGCAACGGAAGTTTGTTGGTAGGAACCGTGTACGTGAAATTTGCCGTATGATTATACAACGTATTTCTTCCGCCTTTCAACAGGTTCCTCCAAACGGTGTCTTTCTTTTCTTTGGTATCTATTCTGCCGGCCGGTTCATCGATCCTTGAATTATTGGTTGCGGTAAAATCAAAGTTCAGCGAACGGGTCAGGTTCCAGCGAAGGATATAATCACGCTGGAAAATATAATACTTATCGTAGGTTTCGGGAATAGAATATTTGTTGGCCCCTACGCTGCGTGGGCGAATGGCGCCAAACTGCCTGTTCACATCGGCCCGGAAAGTTAATTGCGATGGAACCAGGTTGAAATTAAAATCCTTCACCAGGTCGAACCAATGTGTTTTTGTTTTTCGGAACAGTTTTTTGAACGGTTCTATATACCTTGGTTTGGGTGAAAAATTATAACCAAGCCCGTAGCGGTGTTTAACCACTTCATTACTTTCTATCAGCGGCGTATGGCTCTTTATCTTGAGGTACGAATAACTTATATCAAAGTTGGATATATCGTAGATCTTGGGCGCCTTGGTGCTCGTACGGTTCTTACGCACATTGGTAAAATTCACCGTAGTGGTTGAATTGAACTCGATGGCATTATTGCGTATGGAATCTTTTTCAGCGCCGGAAACGGTTTTTAATTTATCCTTCAGCTTCACATCCATATCATACGGATCGTATTCGGGTGTGCTTACGTTTTGTGAGTAGCTCGCAAATACGGGAATAGATAAAGCCGCACGTTTCGGTAACAGCTTTCCCAACTCCAGCGTGGCCGAAACATCAAACTGGTAAAAATTATCCCGGTACCGGTCGTTTGCTCTTTGCTCCAGTGTTCCAAAACCCTTTGTATGCATATTGCCCGAAATGGATAGTGTTCCCAGGTCGGCCAGGTTAACATCCACCCTTCCCAAGCCGGCCCAACCGCCTTCTTCGTCGATCGATGAAAGCCTTAATTCATTTACCCATACTTCACCACATGCCGGAACCAACTGCCTGGTGTTTTCCACCGATATTAAAATACCCCGTATCTCGGCAAGATTGGGATTACCCATTACAGAATAAGTATGGCCGTTACTTTGCGGTCGCCGGAATATCACATTCTGCGGAGCGCCCACACTTCCGTTCCGTTCCTGTTTTATTTTTACCAGGGTTTGAAGATCCACATCCAGCGAGTTAAGCGGGTTCCAGAGCGAATCGTTGTATTGGGTAGAGCCGGGATCAAACCGGGATGCCGCATCAAGCGGAGTAAGCTGTAAAGGAATGCGTATCTCGTAATAATTATTTACAAAATCGGTACCCATGCGTACCACGGCAGTAAGGTCGTTACTGAAAAGTGTGGTGCCCACATCTTTCTTCTCAGCATGAATATACATCTGCAGTTTGCGGAACTGGCGCAGGTCACGGTTGGCAAAGGTCTGCTGTACACCCTTTGCATCTTCTTTTGCAAGGTTACAAAACTGCAGGCTCATGGCCTGTTCGTTCAGTAACAGGTTAACACCATTGTTGCTGAGTGTTTGCACCCTTTCAATTTCGGTTGGTGTGCGGTAAGGCAATGGTGTACGCTTGTCGTTCTCTTCAATATTAACCGCCCCCTGGTTAAACGTGGTTATGCCCGGAACCGGCGGAGAATAATTTCCTGTAGTATCGATCTTGTACTGGAATTTGCGCCATACATTTCTTGTTAACTGAAGTTCGGCGAAACGAAGTACCACGCTGTCTTCAAAACCGGTTAAGAACATCCGGATGAAACGGATGGATTTAAAATCGGGTATGTTACCGATCTTACGGTCGTACTGACCAATAGGAATGCGGAACTGGTACCAGGTTTCTGCCCTCGGTGTTCCATCTACCAGGGTTACATTCACCTGCTTTTTATCTACGATATAGTTGCTGCCAATCTGCATTATACCATCTGTTCTCGGTTTCAGCTGAACGATGTACTGAAAATATTCTTCGGTCTGATTCAATGTATTGTCACGGTTCAGGTCTTCTGCATCGGGATAAAGCGTGGCGGCAGATGAATACGATGTGCTTGTTGATGCAACCGGTGAATTGCCCTGGGGGTTATTGAATTTTTTATAGCGGCCCAGTATTCCCAATCCCTGCTGGTCGTAATCATCGCCGCGGTAGTAATGATAATTATCTGTTGATGCATCCAGCAGTGCATTCTGGTAAGCGATTGAACCGGTGCCAAATGTTGTCCTTATCTGGGTAAGATATGCCGACCGTTTGTTTGCTTCTGCGGTGTCATCCAATCCATCAAAACCAACATCCTGGTACTGGCGGTCGTTGGGGTCATTGCTGAATGCATTGGTAACCTGCACCGGGTTCAGCGGCACCCTTCCCCAGTTTGAATTTTCTACTGGCGACGGTGCATTGGGAGTAGGCAAACCGTTCTCGTAAAAGCGTTTTCCGTCTTTTAAAACATCTTCGGAAATATTTCCCAGGTTGAAATACAGAAAACCACCAGAAGAACTTTCAATATTCGGATTGGTCAACGGCGCTTTAATGAATGGGTCCTGCATCCAGAATTCAATGAATTCAATATTGGCCGTTTCAAAATCGGGCTGATCAATATTACGCATTAAGCCGCCCCAACGCTGTTTAGCGGTAGCTGCCAGTAGTTTTCCATTTGCGTCAATTCCGGTTGCATCATAGTTATACGGGCCTTTATCGGTTGGGTAATAAGCAAGGTCGAAGGTGATCAACTGGCTTTCACCAAAACCTGTGGTACGTTGCGGAAATATTTCTCTTTGGTAAACCTGCCTCACCCTTGGATCGCTTAATTCCGTACGATTGTTAATGGGATTATTGGAAGCCCGGTATTGTTGCAGAACGGGTTCTATCTGGTACCAGGCGATCCGGGCCCTGTTCCTTCCTGCACTAATATCATCATTCAAACTGGCTTCCGGAAAGAGAACTGTATTACTTCCCAATGGAGTTGCACCCAACGGAACTGACGCATGCGCCCAACTGATGGGTGGAAACCGCAGGTCGAGACCGGATTGTGTTCCGTCAAAATCATCGATGTTGATAATGCCTTTTGAACCTCGCCCGATCTGCGGTGCATGACCCGGTTTCAGGTAAGCCGCTTCGGCAAAAAGATTTACCGAAGAAGGCGCCGTGGTTTGATAGAACGGCAGTTTGTCTAATATCTTGGTGAGCCGGGGAGCGTCTGTTTTATAATTCACATCCAGCCCGTACATGGTGTTGCGGATGGGTTCGTTGGTACCGCCGGCATTGCTGTTATCGTAACTCACTTTACTGAAGAAGGGACGTTCGCTCAGGCGCACAATGGTACCGCCGATCGACAATTGTTTTTTGGCTGTGTTCTTTGCCATATAATCCCAGCGCAGGGCCATATAACTTCGTTGCTGCAAACCAAAGCCGGCATTGTTCTCATAATTAACCTGAACAGGTATGCCCGAATTGATGATGGCCGAGTTGGTGATCTTAATGGTACCCAGGTCGTAATTGATATCGTAATCCACTCCTTCTATCAATTGCCTTCCGCCTGCAGAAACCGTTACCGATCCTTTGGGGATGTTGTACCCGATGCTGATATCGGATGAACCCGAGATCTTTGCCGATCCCTTCAATACAAAACGGTTGAG
>DAOLIP010000080.1:0-15980 GCA_035328475.1 Ferruginibacter sp. | reverse complement strand
TCGGGTAAGCCGGCTGTTCCGGCAGAAGCGAAACCCTTTAGATTATTTATTCCTCCGCCCCAGCCCGAAACATATACATTCTCACAACGATCAACCAGGAAAGCAACAGGGGAAAGATTGGGAACAGATGCATTGGTTCCAAACACTGTAGAATAAATAAAGGCCGACAGGTCGGGCTGAAGTTTGCTGATAAATTGTTTACTGCCGGCATTGCTGAAGGGGGCATTAACTACAGGCCAGCTTCCCGTGGTGGTTCCCATCACATACGGAAAACCCTTCCGGTCGAACTGAACGCCGTAAACAAGGTCAACGCCAGGAGTTCCCAAAAAAGTTGTTTTTATTATGGCGGATCCGTCATTTGTGATCCGGGTTAAAAAGCCCTCTACACCACCCTGGCTGGCAGGTTGTATGGTACCTGTTTTATCGCCGGGTAAGTTATTTCCGTCTGTTGCGCCCCCCACATATATATCGCCACTAAGCAGGTTTTGCGATAAAACAAAACAGGCATCATCGCCGCTGCCGCCAAAAAAAGTACTGAAGGTTGAGCCGGAAAGATTGGGAGGAAATTTAAGTATCACCCCGTCTTGTGGAAAATGATTTAAGCCACCTGAATTACCACCGCCGAATGTTGGTTGAAAAACACCTGCAGTAACAGGGAAATTAGCAGACTGTGTACAGGAAGCCACATAAATATTACCCCCGGCATCTGTTATCACTTCACTGCGGGCATCATCGCCATAATTTCGCCGGGTTGCTTCGGCACCATCGGGAGTGATATATTTACCCCGGACGTTAACGCCATCATTGCCCGAACCACCGATCTTTACGGATCCAACAATCACATTTCCATTGGAATTGATCTTAGTAACTATAATATCATAACCGCCGCCGCTTCCTATCCGGGGTATTGTTGTAGGATAATTTCCTGAACTACTTCTGCCTGCAATAACCAGGTTGCCCTGCGGATCGCAAATCATACTGTGCGGTTGTTCATTTCCTGATCCGCCAAGGTAAGTGGCATACAACCTGTTTGATCCATTGGAAGAATATTTTATGATGGCAATATCGTAAGGCCCGTTATTATCTTCGTTAACTCCACCACCAAATGTTGTTTGTATGGAACCCGGTGAAACCGGATACCCACTTGCAAAAGCGATGCCGCCTGCATAAAATGTTCCGTCGGGGCCAGGTGTTGCTGTATACCCCCAGTTATCGGCCGTACTGCCGGTAAAGGTGGAGAATATCAGAGTGGGGTCGATGATGATGGTTGTTTTTGGATCGTAACCGCTTACTTTAAAACGAACGATATTATCCTTCACCACGTATTTACAATCCACAGTTTGTTTCTGGCCATCCTGTACCTGGTAACTGTACGGGTACAATTCTTTTACATCACCCACCGATGTATTTATCATCAGTTCTTTATTCTTTACCTCTATCTTATCGGCCCCGGTATACTGCATGGCAATAGCATCGATATTGCCCCCGGGATGAACGATGATATCGTATTTCAGCTTTGACGCATCGCTGTAATAGCGTACATCAATATTGGGATATACATTCTTATAGGTTACGGCCTGCGATAACTGGCATCCGGAAGCCCACTTGCTTTGATCATTGCCGATATAGTAATTATTCTCGTAGGCCTGTATCTTATCGGGTATTATCTGTTCCGATCTGAAAGAGGGAGCACCTAAGAACTTGACCTTATAGGCATGAGAACGAAGTGTGATCGGTTGCCCGGTAGTAGGATTGGCAGGATTATGGCCATGCATCTGGTCCGACAGGTTCTTAAGGTCATCGGTGTTATGTATCAGAACGGTAAAACCCTGGTTCTCCAGGAAAAATGAGCCGGTGGAAAAATCACCCCGGTACACAACGCGGCTGTCCCACTGACCCTTATTCTGTATGAATTCTATCTGTGCTGTTACCGTTTTTGTGCTTATCAATGCCAAAAGAATGAGAAAGGCAGGATATGATATTTTACGCAGGATCTTCAACTGTTTCTTTTTTACAATGTACTAAAATAAAACCAAAATTTTACCTGTTTTGTTCACTTCACTAATATGATTCTAATCTACGAGATTTTGCTCCATGCTGTTTTACCTTTTTGCTGCTGAAGATGGATTTTAACAGGTACATTAACTTCTTCATTCATATCAGGATCGTTGTCCAGTATGTTCTCCGCAGCCGTTCTTGCAGCTTCCAGCATGATTTTATCATGGACTATATTGGCCAGTTTAAAGTTTAAGAGCCCGCTCTGCCGGGTACCTTCAATATCGCCGGGCCCCCGTATCTCCAGGTCTTTTTCCGCTATTTTAAACCCGTCATTGGTGGCCGTCATGATCTTTAATCGTTCCCTGGCATCGTTTGATATTTTTGGTCCCGTTAATAATATGCAAAAACTTTTTTCGGCACCCCTCCCTACTCTCCCCCGCAACTGGTGCAATTGTGATAAGCCGAATTTTTCGGCGCTCTCTATCACCATTACACTGGCATTGGGTACATTCACACCTACTTCAATCACCGTGGTACTTACCATGATCTGCGTATCGCCTTTTACAAAGCGCTGCATATTGGTTTCTTTCTGCGCCGCATCCTGCTTTCCATGTACCATACTTATCCAGTATTTAGGTTCGGGGAAAAAAGACTTTACTTCTTCGTACCCCTTCTGCAGATTTTCATAATCCACTTTGCTGCTTTCTTCTATCAACGGATAAACGATATATGCCTGCCTGCCTTTACCGATCTCTTCTTTTACAAAGTCCATTACCTGCGGCCTGGTACTTTCCGAACGCTGCAGGGTTAACACCGGTTGCCTTCCGGGCGGCAGTTCATCGATCACGCTGTAATCCAGGTCGCCGTAGGCCGTGAGGGCAAGCGTACGGGGAATGGGCGTTGCCGTCATTACCAGCACATGCGGGGGTATGGTATTCTTCTTCCACAACTGTGCCCTTTGCGCCACGCCAAATTTGTGTTGTTCGTCTATCACTGCAAAACCCAGGTTCTTAAATACCACATTGTCTTCGATCACCGCATGCGTGCCTATAAGAATATGCAAAGAGCCATCCTCGCAAAGTTTCAGCACTTCTTTTCTTTCTTTTACTTTGGATGAACCGGTGAGCATTTTTACACAAACCGGCATATCTTTTAAAACAGAACTGATGCTGTTGAAATGTTGTTGTGCCAGTATCTCGGTGGGCGCCATCAACACCGCCTGGAAACCATTATCCGCCGCAATAAGCATCAACATTAATGCCACGATGGTCTTTCCGCTGCCCACGTCTCCCTGCAAGAGCCGGTTCATTTGTTTGCCGCTGCCTGCGTCTTTCCGTATCTCTTTCAGCACTCTTTTTTGCGCTGCAGTGAGTTCAAAAGGCAGGTAATTGTTATAAAATGTATTGAACAGGTCTCCTACCTGGCCAAACAGTAAACCCTTGCTGTACCGGTGCCGGGAAGACCTTATCAAGCCCATCCGCAACTGGGCAAAAAACAATTCTTCAAATTTCAGCCGCCGAACGGCATGCTGGTAATGTTTATCCGTTGCCGGAAAATGTATTTGCCTGTATGCACTGAAACGGCTGATGAACTTGTATTGCTTGATTAGGGGTTCGGGAAGATTTTCAGGCAGGTCTTTTTCATTGATCAGCTGAAGCAGTGCGGCTGTTAATTTGCCAAGTACTCTTCCATTCAGTCCTTTTACTTTTAATTTTTCGGTAGTTGGATAAACAGGTTCCAGGAAATTTTTTCCATCGGCTTTTTGCGGGGTAAATGTTTCTATTTCGGGATGAGCGATCTGCGGCTTACCCATAAAGAAGCCCAGGCGTCCAAAAACCAGGTACTGTTGTCCTTGAAAAATGGCTTTCTGTACCCAGTTTATTCCCTGGAACCAGACCAGTTCTATTTCACCGGTTTCATCTTCCAGGGTAACCACCAAACGCCTGCTCCTCTTTTCACCCAGTATATTTATTGTGGTGATCTTGCCCGCCACCTGTGCATATTCATTGGCAGCGGTAAGACCGGCGATCTTATCCAGTTTTGTTTTATCTAAATGGCGAAAGGGGTAATGTTCCAGCAGGTCTTTAAATGTAAAGATGCCCAGTTCTTTTTTCAGCAGGTCGGCCCTTAATGCGGTTACGCCCTGTATATACTCGATCGGATTATTTAATATGGAAAGACCCTGGCTGATAAAACCTGTTTTTACAAATATACAATCAGCAAAACTGCCATTCTTGTTGAAAAAAGCAGGGTTATTTTGTTTTATTCCGGTAATGCCCCGGTTTACTGAACCTCCTGTTTCCCTGTGCCGGCCTTGATGCAGAAGCATTATAGGCCGGGGTTTCACCTAATTCAGGGGGTACTGCGGCTTTAGGTACAACATTCCCGATCAGTTTTTCTATGGCCTGGAATTTACGTTGCTCTTTCTGGCTGATGAAAGTATAGGCTGTTCCATCCGCTTCGGCCCTGGCCGTTCGGCCAATGCGGTGAACATAATCCTCTCCATCATGCGGCACATCGTAATTTATAACCAGGTCAATATTATCAATATCAATACCCCGGCTCAAGATGTCGGTGGCCACAAGAATCGGAAGTCTCCTGCTTTTAAACTGCATCAGTACATCTTCTCTTTTATCCTGCTCCAGGTCGCTGTGAATTTCATCGGCCAGGAACCTTGCCCGTTTCAGGTCACGGGTGAGTTGCTTCACGCTTAGTTTGCTGCTGCAGAAGATGAGTACTGATTTAAACTCTTTTTTCTGAAGCAGGTGTTTCACTAAAGGGATCTTCTGGGTATCGTATACTACAAATGCTTCCTGTTTTATCCGTTCATTGGGTTTGCTGATGGAGATGCTTATTTCGGCAGGCTGATGTAATATCTTACGTGCCATTTCCCGTATCTTATGCGGCATGGTTGCCGAGAACAAAAGGTTTTGTCTTTTTTTAGGCAGGTGATTTATGATGAACATGATGTCGTCGTAAAAACCCATATCCAGCATACGATCGGCCTCATCCAGTACCAGGTATTTCAGCCCGCTTAATTTTACATAGCCCATTTTTATATGCGCCATCATTTTACCGGGTGTGCATATCACTACATCAGCACCATGGCTCAATGCCTTTTTTTCCTGCACAAAGGCATTGCCATCCCCACCGCCATACACGGCAATAGAACTTACCGATGTAAAGTAAGAAAGACCTTCCATGTGCTGGGCTATCTGTATGGCAAGCTCGCGGGTAGGTACTATCACCAGGGCATTGTTGGTATGATCTTCGTGCGGATCGGTGATGATCTTATTAATAAGCGGCAGTAAAAAAGCAGCTGTTTTACCGGTACCCGTCTGGGCAGATGCAATCACATCTTTTCCTGCCATAACCAGGGGTATTACCTGCTCCTGAACCGGTGTGGCGTCTTCATAACCCGAAGCATCTATTCCCTCCATCAATCGCTGGTCAAATCCAAATTCTATAAATTTCAAAATATCGTTTTTAAAAATCGGGTGAAGATAGTGAATATAGTCAGACCAGCATACGGTATGGCGGAATATAAATGTGATCAAGCCACGATACCCTATGCCGCAAAAAAAGCTGAAATTGCACGTCAACCCTGCCAATAACCGGCATCTCAAGTTTTATTTTGTCATGGGGCCATAAATGTATAAGTTTAAATAAACAACGATGAAGTTAAAAAGCACATACCTGATATTGGTTTTGATTTTTTCAGGCCTCACTTGCAAAAACCAGGAAACAGATCCGCAGCCATCCCCTCCCGGCCCTTTATTCTTTGCCAAAGGAGCCGACGTAAGCTGGCTAACCCAAATGGAAAATGGAGGTATAAAATTCTTCAACAGCAGCGGTACCGAAACAGAATGCATGTTGCTGCTCAAGAATCTTGGCATGAACTCCATCCGGTTACGGGTTTGGGTAAACCCGGCAGGCGGATGGAACAGTGCAGCCGATGTTGCAGCCAAAGCCATCCGGGCAAAGAACCTGGGCATGAAGATAATGATCGATTTTCATTACAGCGATACCTGGGCCGACCCCGGCAACCAGGCTAAACCTGCTGCATGGGCTGCTCAGGATGCAGCCACTTTGCAAACGTCTGTTTACAATCATACATACAATGTGATGAATATGCTGAAAGGAAACGGCATTTCACCCGATTGGGTACAGGTAGGAAACGAAACAAACGATGGCATGCTTTGGCCCGAAGGAAAGGCTTCGGTGAATATGGCCAATTATGCAAAATTCTTTATTGCCGGATACAATGCCGTTAAAGCAGTAAGCCCTTCTTCCAAAGTGATGGTGCATATTTCCAACGGTTATGATAACGGCCTGTTCCGCTGGAACCTTGATGGATTGAAAGCCAATGGCGCCACCTGGGATGTGATCGGCATGTCGCTATACCCTTCTGTTGCAAACTGGAGTACGCTTAACAGCCAATGCCTGACAAACATGAACGATATGGTTGCCCGCTATGGATCGGAAGTAATGGTTTGTGAAGTGGGCATGAGCTGGGACCAGCCTGCAGCATGCAATGCATTCATAACAGACCTCATTACAAAAGTAAAATCCGTACCCAATAGCAAGGGTGCTGGTGTTTTTTACTGGGAACCCGAAGCATATAATAACTGGCAGGGCTATACATTGGGCGCCTTTGATAATTCGGGCAAACCAACGGCAGCACTCAATGCTTTCAATTGATTTTTTTACCGCACAAATGCGAATCATGAAACGGATAAAGACCATTTATTTCTTCACGGCAATGCTTGCCTTCAGTATCAACAACATGAATGCACAACAGCGTAAAAGAATAAATTTCGACGACAACTGGAAATTTGCTTTTGGCAATGCCAATGACCCGGCAAGGGATTTTAATTACAGTCTTGCCACCATTTTTTCCAAAACAGGAGCAGCGCAAACAACAGCCATTGATACAAAGTTCAATGACAGCAGTTGGCGCAAACTTTCGCTGCCCCACGATTGGGCGGTGGAACTTCCTTTTGTTTATTCAAAGAGCTTCGATGAACAATCACACGGCTATAAACCGGTGGGTGGCGCCCACCCGGAGACAAGTATTGGCTGGTACCGGAAACATTTTACCATTAACCGGGCCGATTCGGGTCAACAGTTTCAATTACAATTCGATGGAATTTACCGGGATGCCACGTTCTGGTTAAATGGCTTTTATCTGGGCAATAATAAAAGTGGTTATGTGGGTACATCGTACAACATCAGCAATTACATAAGATATGGAGGGGAAAATATTCTCACCATCCGTGTAGATGCAACGCAATATGAAGGCTGGTTTTATGAAGGTGCCGGTATCTACCGGCACGTGTGGCTGAATCAATACAACCCGGTTCACCTGGATGAGAACCCGGTATTTGTTCATACCACTGTTCAAAAGAATACGGCAACTGTTTATGTAGAAACTTCTGTTCAAAATGAATCCAATGCCCAGGCAACTATTTCTGTATCGGCAATAATAACAGACAGGGAAGGAAATAAGGTCGGGGAAACAATGGCAAGTAATATTGCACTTGCTGTAAATCAGAGAGGAACCGTTAAGCAATCAGCAAAAATCAACAACCCAAGACTCTGGTCGCTGGAAGATCCCTACTTATATCGTGTTATTCCTGTTGTAAAGCTCGCCGGGAAAATAATCGATACCGATAAGATACGATTTGGAATAAGAACCATCGAAATTACCACCAAGGGTGTTTTCCTGAATGGAAAATACCTGAAACTAAAAGGAACAAACAATCACCAGGATCACGCAGGCGTGGGAAGTGCACTTCCTGATTACTTACAGTACTACCGCATCTTCTTATTGAAACAAATGGGTTCCAACGCATACAGAACAAGTCACAACCCTCCCACCAAAGAACTGCTGGATGCCTGCGACAGCCTGGGTATGCTGGTAATGGATGAGAACCGGTTACTCAACAGCAGCCCGCAATACATGCATGACTTTGAATGGCTGATAAAACGTGACAGAAGCAGGGCTTCGGTATTCATGTGGTCGATAGGAAATGAAGAAGGCTGGGTGCAGGGAAACAGCACGGGCAGATTAATTGCGCAATCATTACTTGCAAAACAGAAAGAACTGGATCCTACCAGGCTGAGCACTTATGCGGCAGATATGGGCAACCAGGTAAAAGGAATAAATGAAGTAGTGCCGGTACGAAGTTTTAATTACAGGCAGTTTGCAGTGGCGGATTATCACAAAGACAATCCTAGTCAACCCATCATAGGAACGGAGATGGGAAGTACGGTTACCACACGTGGACAATACACTAAAGATTCTGTAAAAGGCTATGTACCCGACCAGGACATCACTGCGCCCTGGTGGGCAAGCACCGCCGAAACCTGGTGGAAGCTGGCCGCACCAAACGATTACTGGCTGGGCGGATTTGTATGGACCGGGCTGGATTACCGCGGCGAACCCACTCCCTTCACCTGGCCGAATGTAAGTTCCCACTTTGGTATCATGGACGTATGTGGGTTTCCAAAAAATATTTATTACTACTACCAATCCTGGTGGACGGATAAAGATGTGTTGCATATTTCCCCGCATTGGAACTGGAAAGGCAAAGAGGGAGAACCCATTGATGTTTGGGTAAACAGCAATGCCGATGATGTGGAATTGTTTTTAAACGGAAAAAGTTTGGGCAAAAAAGATATGCCCAGGAACGGGCATTTGAACTGGATGGTAAATTATGAGCCGGGAAAATTAGAAGCCATTGCATACAAAAAGGGAAAAAGATTACAGGCTAAAGTTGAAACAACGGGCAAACCAGCCGAGGTCGTTATCAGTCCGTACAAGACAACGATGTATGCCGATGGAAAAGATGCAACGGTGATCAACATCAGTGTTATTGACCGGGAAGGCCGGGAAGTGCCTGATGCCAATAACCTCATCCGCTTCTCATTACAAGGCGATGCAAAAATTATTGGTGTTGGCAATGGCGACCCCAGCAGTCATGAGCAGGATAGATACTTTGACACAACAGCCCAACGTCATTTGTTCAACGGCAAATGCCAGGTGATCGTACAGGCAGGCGTTACCACATCTATGATCCACTTTGAAGCAAAGGCGGACAGCCTATGGACAGGCGCCACCGATATCATGACGATCCATCCTGCGCCGGTAACCGATGTAAGAACAGCTGGCAATACATTTCCGGTGCTTCCATTTAAACCAACACCCGTTGATAAGATGCTTGGCGCTGATATCTCCTTCTTACCCGAATTGGAAAACCGGGGTACAAAATTTTATGATACCAATGGTGCAGAAAAAGATGCCATCAATATCCTTAAGGATCATGGATTGAATTATATACGGCTTCGGATTTTCAATGATCCGGCAAGAGACAGTGGTTATTCGCCCAGATCAGGATTCTGCGACCTGGCCCATACCCTGCAAATGGCAAAGCGTATTAAAGCAGCCGGTATGAAAATATTGCTCGACTTTCATTACAGCGATTACTGGGCCGATCCGCAAAAGCAATGGATGCCTGCCGCATGGCGCAGTAAATCATTGCCGGAGTTGAAACAGGCCCTGTATGACTATACAAAAATGGTAATACAGGCATTAAAAGACCAGGGCACGGCACCTGAAATGGTGCAGGTAGGCAATGAGATCAATCATGGCATGGTATGGCCGACGGGCAGTGTAACTAATTTTGATAACCTGGCCCAACTGTTCTTTGCAGGCGTACAGGCCGTTAAAGCTGTTTCGCCAGCAACCAGTATCATGCTGCATATTGCGCTGGGCGGCCAGAATGATGAGAGTAAGTTTTTCATTGATAACATGATCACCCGTGGTGTGCAATTCGATGTGATCGGTTTGTCTTACTACCCCAAATGGCATAATACCCTGGCCGATCTTGATTACAATCTTGATGACCTTTCTCACCGGTATAATAAAGATGTGATCGTAGTGGAATATTCTCATGTAAAAAAAGAAGTGAATGAATTATCATTTAATGCAGCAGGAGGCAGAGGCAAGGGCAGTTGTATCTGGGAGCCCCTGAATACCTGGGAACGTTTCTTCGACCGAAATGGGAAAGCCAATGATCACCTGCTTTTGTATGACGAACTGAATAAAAAATACCTCAAATAGCCCGGATCAGCCTGTGATGGTTTTATGGGATTTTAACAGCCCGATCATCTACCTTTGCCTGCATAAGTTTCAAAATGACAGAAGTAGGAAAATACAACACGCTGAAAGTGATCAGGGAAGTTGATTTTGGCGTTTACCTGGAAGATGGTGCAGAAGGAATTTTATTGCCGAAGCGGTTCGTTCCTGCCAACACAAAGACCGGTGATGAAGTGACGGTGTTTTTATACCACGATGGTGAAGACAGGCTTATCGCCACCACGCAAAAGCCAAAAGGCATATTGGGCGATATTGTAAAACTGAGAGTCGTTTCTGTTACTCCCCAGGGCGCTTTTTTAGATAACGGGCTAATGAAGGATCTTTTTGTACCGCTATCCAAACAGCAGCACAAAATGATACCCAATGGCGAGTACCTGGTGAAAATATACCTGGATAAACAAACCGGCAGGCTGGCCGCTACGGAAAAGATAGAATCCTACTTAAGCAACGAACCATTAACCGTAAAAGAACTTGAGATCGTTGACCTTCTTGTATATCGCCGCACCGATATCGGTTACGTGGTGATCATCAACAATAAACACACGGGCGTTTTACATCATAACGAAATATACAGGAACATTACCGCCGGCGACCGCTTTACCGGTTTCATTAAAAAGATATACCCGGCAGACAATAAGATCGATGTGGCCGCAGGCAAACCGGGTTATCAACGGGTGGAAGATGAAGCGGAAAAAATATTGCGTCTGCTTAAAGAGAATGATGGATATCTGCCCTATTACGATAAATCTGACCCGGAAGAGATCTATTCCTTTTTTGGAATGAGTAAGAAAACATTTAAGATGACTACCGGCAATCTCTATAAACAAAGAAAGATCAGTTTTGAAAAAACAGGGATCAAACTCGTTTAAGGGTCTCATTCTTCATTTTTAATTCTTCATTTTAAAATGGCCCGGATAAAAGTTGACCTGCACGATATTTATAACAACAGCAAGGCCATTGATAAGGCTTTGCAACAGGCATTTAACGATGCAGTAGACAAAAAGATCCGGGAAGTAGAGATCATTCCCGGCAAAGGAAGCGGCCAGCTGCGAAAAAAAGTGGAGCGCTTCCTTCAGCAACCACACATTAAACCATTGTATCACCGGATAGAGAACGACAGTAAGAATTTTGGAAGACTGTTTGTGTATTTCCGGTTTTAATAAATGATCCTCCCTTTCTCATTCCTGTTTTGCTGCATATACAGGCCCTTATTTTTTACATAGCTTTTTTTAACAGTTTCTTCTGGCAAAATAGAGCATGATCTGTACAATAATTACATGCCTCCTTAAGTTAGTATCTTAAGTATTTTAAAATTCCGTAACCCCACACATTCACTCATTAAAAAAAATAACCTTATGGAAACTAATCAATCAAAATCTCATTTAAGGGCTGTAGTTCAGCAAGTTACCAACAATGCCACTTCCTGGATAGGCCAGTGGAAAGGAGAAGCAAAGAACCGGGTAAGTGGTCAAACATTCCTTTGTCCTTCTGAAGGTGAACTGGATTGTATAGAGATTTTTTCATCTCATGTTACCAATAGCGGACCTGTTAATCTTACCATTCATGCATTTAATGCCGAAACGAAGGCCTGGGGCCCTGTATTGGGAGCTTCAAAAGTTGAGTTCAATAATATGGATACAGGCAAATGGGTATCTTTCCCACTCAACGGGTTACGCCTTCAAAAAGGGATGACCTATGGTTTCCGTTTAAAAAGTGAAACCGGGCTTATTGGTGTGGGAGAAGCTGCAGGAAGTGTTAATCATCTTCCCTACAATGGAGGGCAGGAATGGGCTGCTGCATCGGAAGAATTACCGGGCAGTTTTTATACCTACCTGAGTCTTGCATTTAAGGTTGCGCTGCGGGCATAAACTTTAACTTAATTAACCGATACAAAAAAGCCATCCCGACCAGGTCGGGATGGCTTTTTTGCAAAACACATGAAATATTGAAACTTAATTTATGGTTACTGTTTGCAGGTTCTCATTCAAAGTAATGGTGTATGTTCCTGCAGCAGCCGGGGTTTTAAAATTAGATCCTCCTTCCCATTTAATCGGCCTGGGTGTTCCGGTTGCCTGGCTTCCGCCGCTGTTATCTTCGTAATCGAAAGCGCCCCATGCATTACCGGCAAGGAATTTAATATCCTTATTCGCTTTAAGGGTTATGCTTATTGTCCAGATACCATTTCCGCTGTATGTCATTTGTGGTGAGGTTGGCGGATCCCAGTCGTTAACGCCTGGCTGATTGATGCCGTCTCCTACCACCCTCATTTCAGTTCCTGAACTTGTAAAATATTTTACATTGTCCCTGTCACGTCCATCCCAGATTACACGATACCGGCCGGCGGCTGGATAATCATTGAAGTTGGCTCCATTGGTTTCCAGCGTACTTCCATCACCACCCGGTGTTCCGTAACTTCTTGTTTCATCAACGGTATTGCTTCCGCTGTTCCAGGCATTGTTGTCGATCAGTTTCCATCCACCCGTAGTGAAATTGGTAAGACCAACGAAGAGGTTGGTTCCCGAGTTACCCAATGCATAGGTAGGGAATACGCCGGGAGGATTCCATCCGGCTCCGGTTGCACCGCCTACAAATCCCATCCTTCCTGCCATGATGTTGTATTTGAGAGCGTTTATATCAACAGAGATACGATAGTAGCCTGCTGCACCCACAGTAAGGTTAGCACCGCCAGCAGATAAGTTACCCCCGCTTCCACCATAGTTTACAGCCCAGCTTCTGCCGATCGTTATCTTGAATTCGGCACCGGCAGGTAAATAAATATAGGTATAGTACATCTTATTGAATACAGCAGAACGAAGGTCTCTTATTAATTCAGGAGCTGTTCCGGGATCCCAGTCGTTTCCGTTTCCGGTTGATCCCTGGTAACCACCCGGCAGGTATACCCGTAAAATAGGTACATAACTCTGTATGGTAACAGTAACCACGTTTGAATAAAACGCTGTTCCGTTCGCCAGCACTCCCTTGATGCGGTATTCCACCTTACCCGTATTACCGCCGGGGATTCCGGAATTCAATGCTGTGGCATTCATTTCGCCCTGCGTTAATCCCTTTGATAGTATAGATGCTCCTACTGCAATGTCAATAGGTGCTACAAAATTTTTCCCGGCAGAATCATATTGCAATGTATACGTTATGGGGCCGGTATATCCTGTAAAAGTAGGTGTCCACCAGAAAGCGTTAGATGGCAACGCTGCATTTGGTAAGCTGCATACCACAGAAGCATTTTGTGTTACCAGGGTAGAAGGGTCGGCAAACGGGGTCACTTTTACGGTTATTACATTGGAGAAATACCTTTCGTTATTGTTCTTATACGAAGAGGTGAGGATGAGGTCGATGCTTTGTGCAACGCCCACTTTAAAGCCAAGGTTGAGCAGGTATGCATTTAACTCCCTGCCCGTCATGGTAGCTTTTAAAGCGCCGATCGTTGTTCTTGTATTATTCTGTGCAGCAAAATTCTTATTGGTTGAATCGATGGTAAGAATATACTTGGTATTTACAAGATCGGTTCCGTATTTCGGATCTGTCCATGAAAAAGTGATCACTACGGTGTTGGTATCTGCAAGTGTAGGAGCAACAGTTGCCACAGAACTGCTCAATACCGGTGAATTGCCGGGTTGATAAACAGGCAGGTCTTCTACCTTTTTCAGGTTATCAACTTTTTTACAGCCGGTAGTAAAACCAATGATGGTTATCACTGCCAAAACTATTTTTAAAATATGTTTCATTTTTGAAATTTTAAAGGTCATTATTGTTTTACTACCGTGTATTTGCCGCTAACAAAATTCAGTGTTACTTTATAACTTCCTGCAACAGCTGGTGTAGGAATGGCATCGGGGTCAGATCCCCCTCCCATATTTGCACTGAAGTCTCCGCCATTTGCTTCTTTACCACCATACTGAGGCTGCCATTGAGTTAAAGTAGACAGGAACTTATAATAGAACCCCGGTACAAAATTCATGGTGATGGTATATTCGGTCAGACTTAGCTTGGTGCATTTCTGGGCCAATGGCGGATTATTTGTCCAGCCACTTGGTGTGCCATCTCCTGTTGCATACAGTTCTCCTGTTGGAGGTAAAGGAACCGCCACATCAAGGTATGGGGTGATCACTATCTTAATTACATTAGAATATAACGGCACCGTTCCGTTTATAGTTGCTTTGATCCTGAATTCCATATTATGCGGTACATCTCTCTGAAGTAATAATTTATTCAAAAAAGTATTCACCTGCTTAACGGTAAACGCAATACTCAGGTCAGATGGGATAGATGTTTCCTGGATATTCGGATTGGTAAAATTCGAACCCGTCGTATCCACCTGGAAGATATACGTTACATTTTGTGAACTCACACCTGTATTAAACATGTAATTCGGGTTTGTCCAGTTGAACGTAAGGGCAATGGTATTCTTTTTGGTACTATCCAGGAAAAGATTAGCCGCCGACGAAACGGTCAGCGTGGGATTGGTACCCCCTTCGAAGTATACTTTATTCTCATCCTTTTTGCAGGAAACCAGTATGCCCGCCGCAAAAATCAAGGTAAATAATGGGTTTATGAACTTTTTCATATAAAACAGTTTTAATTATTCAGATTAATAACCTGTGTTTTGAGTTAAGTTAGGATTGGCAACAAGATTGGATGCAGGAACCGGGAACAAATTATATTTTGAATCCACGGCAGTACCGGATGCTACTCCGCCTTTCCATGGCCATAAGTAGGTACCGGTTGTTAATAATCCATATCGTATCAGATCAGTACGACGGTGGCCTTCCCAGTATAATTCTCTTGCTCTTTCGTCAAGAATGAACTGGAGACTCAATGCAGCTTCTGAAATATTACCGCTTGAATTTCCATAAGCCCTTGTTCGCATAAGATTAATATAGCTGGCTGCGGTAGCAGTAGTGCCTCCGGTGCCTCCCCGTAAAACAGCCTCGGCATAAATCAGGTACATTTCTGATAAGCGAAATACCGGAAAGTCAATATCTGAAAAATATTTTGTGGCATCTGATACAGGAGCGCCATCAGAGCGTTTGTTCACATATTTTATTACATGTGGGCCCTGGTCAAAATTACTGATATCAGTAATCGTCAACTGGGCGGGGCTGGTACCATATTTAGAAGTAGTGAACTGTGCCCTTTTATCGGTTGCCCCGGTTGGGTCAGAAAAAAGGTTTACTAATGCAGAAGTGGCCCTGTATCCGTACCATCCTTCAATTATTCCATAGTCGGCAATTTCATCCCCGCAGGAAGCATGTACTAAAAAGGTGGTATTACCATAACCCTTTGTACGCAGTCCATCACAATTAACCGCAAACATAAATTCATCTTTTGCCTTGTCATTATCTGCCATAAACACTCTTGGATAACCGCTGTATAAAGTATAACCGGCGGCAATTACTTTTTTAGCGTAGGTAATGGCATCTGTATATCTTGTTGTACCTGTATACACTCCTGCATTGAGATACATACGTGCCAGGAGCGCCCAGGCTGCTCCCTGGTCTACCCTTCCGTATTCAATTGTTTTGGCGGCAGCAAGATCGCCGTCTATGGCTTTAAGTTCACTCTCAATATATTGGAACAGAGCTGCACGACCAATCTCTTTTGGTAAACTGGTACCAACCAGGTCAGCTTCAGTAATGAAAGTAGATTTGCCAAAGAGATCCATCATGATCCAATAGTTAAAGGCACGTAAAAAACGTACTTCAGCCACTGATTTTTTGATCTCGGCTGCATCGGCGCCGGTAATTCCTCTTTCTGCCAGTTTAGTTACCTGGGCATTGCCGTTATTTATCGCTATGGCGCGGCC
>DAOLIP010000079.1:0-16599 GCA_035328475.1 Ferruginibacter sp. | reverse complement strand
GCAAATGGAATTTATATAATGAGTTTAAAAATTTCTTTAACACAGGTGGAAACATTCAATATGTATGGTTATTCGGCATCATTGGCATTTTTGTACTGATGCTGGCCTGTATCAATTTCATGAACCTTGCTACGGCCAGAAGTGAAAAGCGGGCCAAGGAAGTAGGTATCCGTAAAGCGATCGGTTCGTTACGTTTGCAATTGATAAAACAGTTTCTTGCCGAATCATACCTGGTGGTGTTACTGGCCTTCGTATTGTGTTTGATCCTGGTGGCACTGCTGCTGCCTTTGTTCAATGATGTTGCCGGAAAAAAGATCGAGATCGCCTGGGCAAGCCCGGTATTCTGGGTCTCCAGTATTGTATTTATATTAATAACCGGGTTGCTTTCCGGTAGTTATCCTGCCCTTTATCTTTCGTCGTTTCAGCCATTGAAAGTATTGAAAGGTACTTTCCGGGTGGGAAGGTTTGCTTCCATTCCCCGCAAGGTGCTGGTAGTAACCCAGTTCACAGTTTCGGTAATGCTGATCATTGGAACGGTGATCGTTTACCAGCAGATACAGCATGCAAAGAACCGGCCCATTGGTTATACACGTAACGGGCTGATCAATGTTGGTATGGAACCGGAGATAAGAGATCATTACGAAGCAATACGGAATGAGTTAAAGAATGCGGGCGCCATCGGGGAAATGGCTGCATCCAACAGTCCTTTAACACAGGTATGGAATACCAATGGCGGTTTTGAATGGGAAGGAAAGGATCCCAACCTGGCCGTTGATTTTCCTAACAATACCATATCGTATGAATTTGGTAAAACAGTGAACTGGAAAATTAAACAGGGACGTGATTTTTCAAAGGAATTTGCCACCGACTCTGCCGCTTTTATCATCAATGAATCGGCTGCCAGGTTCCTGGGATTTAAAGAACCGGTTGGCTCCATTTTAAAATGGAATGGAAAACCATTTACCATTATCGGCGTTGTCAGCGATATCATGCAGGAATCGCCTTTTTACCCGGTTAGGCCCACACTCTATCATACGGATACCTACGAGAACATGTATAACCTGGTGTTTAAACTGAACCCGAAGCAAAATGTACAGCAATCGCTCAGCAGTATTGAGCAGATATGGAAAAAATACGCACCGGGAGTTCCGTTCGATTACAAATTCATTGATGAAGAATTTGGAAACAAGTTCAGGGCCGAAGAACGCATCGGAAAACTGGCTTCTTATTTTGCAGTACTCGCTGTTTTGATCTCCTGCCTGGGCCTGTTTGGCATGGCAAGTTTTGTAGCGGAGCAACGCACCAAAGAGATCGGTATCCGCAAAGTACTTGGTGCCAGTGTGGTTAATCTGTGGCGCCTGCTTTCTACTGAGTTCATTATGTTGGTGCTTATCTCCTGCATCATTGCTACCCCCATTGCCTGGTATTACCTGGATAGCTGGCTTATGAACTATGATTACCGTACTGAAATAAAGTGGGAGGTATTTGTACTGGCCGCCATTGCCGCACTGGCTATTACCCTTATTACGGTAAGTTTCCAGGCCATTAAGGCAGCTATTGCCAACCCGGTTAAGTCATTAAGAACCGAATAAAAAGCTAACCATGAACAAAACCTATCTTAAAATAGCATTCAGGAATTTATGGCGCAATAAGCTGTACAGCTTTATTAATATTTTCGGGTTGGCAATGGGTATTGCGGCTTTCCTGCTTATACTGGAGTATGTAAGTTTTGAAAAAAGCGTAAACCGTTTTCATAAGAATGAAGCTTCCATTTACAGGTTACTGAACGAAGATACCAAAGGCCAGACATGGCCGCAGGTAGAACCGGGCTGGGCGCAAAAAGCAAAAGAGAATTTTCCTGAAATAAAAGAATACTGCCGTTTTGAAGAGGGAATCGGCAAGGGCATCGTTAGCCGGGATAATGGTAAAGGCGAATCGTTTCGTGAAAACAATATCGGCTATGCAGAAGGAAATTTCTTTTCCTTTTTCAGTTTTAATATCACCGGCGGCAGCGCATCGGCATTCAATAAACCCAATGTGGTGTTCATCTCACAGGATGCCGCTGTAAAATATTTTGCGAAGGAAGATCCCATCGGAAAATCACTTACCCTTTATAACCAGTTTGGCAGGTCGGTCTTTACCGTAGCGGGCATATACAGCATCCCGGTAAATTCCGATATAAGATTCGATATGCTGTTCTCGCTGGAAACATTAAACAACCCGGCCAATCTTAATGGGAATGATTGGGCACAGCTGGATAACCTGCAGTCACAATACATCAATACCTTCTTTCAGTTAAACGAAGGGGCCGACCATAAGAAAGTAGAAAAAAAACTGATCGCCCTCCGGGATCAGCTGAAAAAAGATAAGGACGGGGTGCTGTTCCGGCTGCAGCCACTGGCCAATATGCACCTGCCTGCCTCGCTCAGCGATACGTATCAAACCACGGGTAACCTCAAGTATGTTTATATACTCAGCGTGATCGCCTTACTTATTTTAACCATTGCCTGGTTTAACTATATTAATTTATCAACAGCCAATTCATTAAAACGGGCCAATGAGGTAGGCGTACGGAAAGTGGTGGGTGCATCACGATGGTCATTGGTACTACAGTTCCTTGGCGAATCATTGCTCATGAACCTGATCGGGTTTGCCCTTGCATTTGTGATCGTACAGCTCATCCAGCCTTTGTTTAACAACATTATTGGTAAAGAACTATCCCTGGCAGCCTTACTGTATAACCCTGTATGGATGATGGGCCTGGCATTACTGCTTCTCGGTTCTTTGTTATCCGGGGCTTATACTGCGTTCAGTTTATCAGGTTTTAACCCGGTGGAAACATTAAAAGGAAAATTGAACAAGACCACAAAGGGCGCCATGTTGCGCAAATCATTAGTGGTTGTACAGTTCAGTATTTCCATTGCATTACTGCTGGCTACTGCACTTATTTACCAGCAACTGAATTATATGCAGAACAAAAACCTGGGCGTAAATACCGAACAGCTGCTGGTGATACGTGGCCCCGAAGTGGGTAAGGACAGTACGTATAAAAACCGCCGCACCGCTTTCTGGAACAGCATTGCACAGCAGAGTTTTGTAAAAGACTATTGTCTAAGCGGAACCATACCGGGTAGTTATTACAACTTTGCCACCTCCGGGTTTACGCAACCGGGTTCAAAAAAAGGAGATGAACTTGATTCGTATTCATTTGCTATTATCGATAACAGGTATTTTGGTACGTACCAGGTACCGCTAAAGGCAGGACGGAATTTTACCGAAGAGGAATGCAAGGTTGACTGGAACGATAACAGTAAAGTGATACTGAATGAAAGAGCTGTTGAAGAGCTGGGCTTTGCATCGGCAGAAGAAGCCCTGCGCACCAGGATCCAGTGGGATGAACGTGCACTTGAAGTGATCGGCGTAGTGAGGAATTATCACCATACCGGGCTGCAAAGAGCCATCGACCCGATCATTTTTTATCCGCAAAGCAACAGCGCCTACTTTACCCTCCGGCTCAGTTCAGATAAAATACAGGGCGATATTGCAAAACTGGAGTCCATCTACAAATCCTCATTTGCCAATAACCCGTTTGAATACTTTTTTGCAGACGAAAATTTCAATAAACAATATACCACAGAGCAGCAATACAGCAGGTTGTTCACTACTGCGTCTGTATGGGCGATCATTATCGCCTGCCTGGGATTATTTGGACTGGCAACATACACCGTTGAATCACGAACCAAGGAAATAGGCGTACGGAAAGTACTGGGAGCAAGTGTGCTGAGTATTACCAAACTGTTGTCAAAGGATTTTATAAAGCTGGTGCTGGTAGCCATTCTTATTGCATCGCCTGTTGCCTGGTTTGTAATGAATAACTGGCTGCAGGATTTTGCATACCGCATCCATATCAGCGGGTGGGTATTTGTTTCAGGAGCCATAGCGGCGCTTGTTGTAGCGCTGGTAACCGTATGCTTCCAGGCCATTAAGGCAGCCATAGCAAACCCCGTTAAAAGCCTGCGAACCGAATAAAAGTATAGCCATGATAAAAACATATTTTAAGATTGCGTGGAATAACCTGAAGAAGAACAAGATCTTTTCTTTCATTAATATTTTCGGGTTATCGGTTGGCCTGGCCAGCTGCATGCTCATTACCCTGTATATACTTAATGAGATCAGTTACGACCGCTACCAGCAGAATGGCGATCATATCTACCAGGTTGGAACCACATTCATCCAGCAGGGAAAGGAAACAAAAATGCCCAACACGCCCGCCCCCATGGCACAGGCGATGCAGATGGATTTTCCGGAGGTGGAACAAACCACCCGGCTGATGGGCCTGTTTGCAGAAGACAAGACCCTGCTCCAGTATAAGGGAAAGAATGAAGAACCCAGATCATTTTATGAAACAAAGGGTTACCTCGCCGATTCTGCCTTCTTCCGGATGTTTACGTACCGGTTCATTGAAGGCAATGCGTCCACTTCGCTGAATGAACCAAGAACCGTTGTGCTTTCGGAAGACATTGCAAAAAAACTTTTTGGCAACCAGCCGGCACTCAACAAACTCATACATATCAGCAGCAGTTCAAACGGCGACAATGATTTCCTCGTAACCGGTGTGTTCAGGCCCCATAGTAAACCATCGCATATCGACGGCCGTTTCTTCCTGTCGATGAAGGGTGGAGATATTGAAACCTATATCCGGGAGAACGGAACCAGTTTTGCCACCAATAACATGTTCTTCACGTACCTGCAGCTGAAACCCGGCAGCAACAGTAAGCACCTGGAAGCGAAATTTCCTGCCTTTATTGATAAATATGCAGGTACCGACCTGAAGGCGATGGGCTTTGGTAAGAAACAATTCTTAACGCAACTGAAAGATATTCACCTGCGTTCGGGTATGGATAGTAATGTAACGCCGCCAGGCAGTATCACTTATTTATATATCCTTGCATCCATCGCTTTGTTTACACTGCTGATCGCCTGTATCAATTTCATGAACCTCTCCACGGCCCGTTCTTCCAAACGAAGTGCAGAAGTGGGGATCCGCAAAGTACTGGGGGCAGAAAAAAGTTCTTTGGTACGCCAGTTCCTGGGCGAATCTGTGTTCATGAGCCTGATCGCCTTTGCCGTTGCATTTACCATTACGGAATTGTTATTGCCCGCTTTTAATTCGGTATCCGGAAAGCAACTCACGCTTTCTTTTACAGAGAACATATTGATCATTGCCGGCTTCTTTATACTTTCGGTGGTTACCGGCCTTTTTGCAGGAACGTACCCGGCCTTCTACCTGTCGTCCTTCAAACCCATTAAAGTACTGAAGGGAAGATTCTCCAATTCACTGGCTGCCGTATCGTTGCGCAAAGGGTTGGTGGTATTCCAGTTCATCATTTCTGTTGTACTCATCATTGCATCCGTTGTTATTTCAAACCAGATGAATTACCTGCGTTCGGCCGACCTGGGATTTGATAAAGAAAGACAGATCGTTGTTCCCCTGCGAAGCGGAACAGCGAAGAAGATGTATACTTCCTTTAAAAGTGAACTGGCAAAACAACCGCAGATATCGGGTGTAGGTGCATCGTTGTACAACCCGGGCATCTTTAATCCTTCCGATAACCTGTTTTATAAAGAGGGACAAAACATGAACGATGCCAAACGCACCCGCATGAACTGGGTAGATGCCGGTTACCTGAAAACGCTGAATATGAAACCCGTTGCCGGGCGCTTATTTGCCGAAGAGTTCCCGGGAGATACCAGCAACCGCATGGTATTGAATGAAACGGCGGTAAAAGAAATTGGTTTAGGCAGCCCGCAGGAAGCATTGAATAAAAAAGTGTATTTCGATTACCAGGGTACACAGTATGCATTTGAAATAGTGGGAGTGGTTAAGGATTTTCATTTTGAAGACATGCACCTGCCGATCACCCCTTATGGGTACCGGGTGAACAATACCAACGACCAGTTCAATTATATGATGGTGCATGCCAGGCCCGGCGATATGGGTTCATTGCTGAAAACGATCGAGGCAAACTGGCATAAACTGAATCCCAATGAGCCATTCGAATACAGCTTCCTGGATGAGGATTTTCAAAAGAATTATGATGCAGAAAGCAGACTGGCATCCATCGTTGGATACTTCACACTGATCGCTATCCTGATCTGCTGCCTGGGTTTATTCGGACTCGCCACTTTCAGCGCCGAACAGCGGATTAAAGAAATCGGAGTACGCAAGGTTTTAGGGGCCAGTGTTACCGGTATTGTGGCGCTGTTATCAAAAGATTTTTTAAAACTGGTCATCATCGCCATTGTGATCGCCTCGCCGCTTGCCTGGTATGTAATGCATACATGGCTCCAGGATTTTGCGTACCGGGTAAATATCAGCTGGTGGGTATTTGTGCTGGCAGGTATTATGGCAGCTGCCATAGCCTTTATAACCATCAGTTTCCAGGCCATCAAAGCGGCCAATACAAATCCCGTTAAAAGTTTACGGACAGAATAAAAAGGACTATGCTTAAGAATTATTTAAAAATTGCCTGGAGGAATATGCTGAAACATAGGTTTCACTCCCTGCTGAATGTACTCGGGCTTTCCTTTGGCATTGCGTTTACTTTATTGATCGCCGCTTACGTGTGGGGCGAACTGCAGGTGAACAGGCAACTTAAGAACATAGATAACCAGTATATCATTCAAAGTAAATGGAAGGATCCAGATATGGGCCTTGAACTTACAACACTGGGACCGCTTGCAAAAACACTCGCAGATGAATACCCTTCGTTGGTGGCATCGGCTTACCGTTGGGATGGTGTGACATCCAATGTGTCAAAAGGAGATAAGGTTTTCAGGGAAGGCCTGCAGATAGGCGACAGCAGCTTTTTGGATATGTACGGTTTTACTTTATTATATGGAGATAAGAATTACGCTTTAAAAGATCCTTTCTCTGTTGTGATAACAGAAGACAAGGCCCTTAAGTATTTTGGAAAAAAAGACGTGGTGGGAGAGTCGTTGATGATCGAAAGTTTTTCCGGTTCCAAACATGCATTTACCATAAGCGGGGTTATGAGAACGCCGTCTTATAATTCGGTGAACCGCATTACGTTTGATAACGATAACCAGGTATATATTCCTGCAGCATCTGCTACCTTCTTTAACCGTTCGCTTGATCAATGGGATAATCCCTACATCGTGGGATTCGTTGAATTAAAGAATGGCGTTGGTCCGGCCGATCTTACTGAGCCCATGCGCCGGATAATAAAAGCGCATGCCGGCAGTGATATGGCAGCCAATTTGCAGCCTTACCTCGTCCCCCTTAAAACATTTTACCTGGAGCAGAATTACGGCCTTGTTAAAAAAATGCTCTTTACCATTTCCCTGATTGCCCTGTTCATACTGGCGATGGCCATCATCAACTTTATCAATATCACCGTTGGAAGATCTTCCTCACGTATAAAAGAGATCGGACTGCGGAAAGTAATGGGCGGAAACAGGAAACAAATAATTTACCAATTGCTTTCAGAATCGTTGTTGCTAGTATTCTTTGCTACTGCATTTGCCCTGGTACTGTTTACGGCTGCCAATCCATTCCTGTCGGATGTGTTGGGAAAATCCATACCGGACTTGTCTTCATTTCCTGTTTATTTTATACTGGTACCGGTATTGCTGGTATTTGTGATTGGGTTATTTGCCGGTATTTATCCGGCGTTCATTTTATCGGCATTAAAAACAGTTGATTCTGTAAAAGGAAAACTGCAGTCGGTGGATGGAAGTATCCGGCTGAGAAAAGTACTGGTGGGATTCCAATTCAGTGCTGCCTCCATTGTGCTTATCGGATCAATTATACTGGCAAAACAGGTTTCTCTTTTTTTCAGTAACGACCTTGGATACGATAAAGAATATGTTGTTTCTGTTCAGTTGCCACGTGACTGGACAGCGCAGGGTGTGCAGCACATGCAATCCATACGGAATGAATTTGAACGGATGCCCGAAGTAAGTGAAGCCTCCATTACCTGGTCGGTTCCGGACGGGGCAGGCAGCGGTACCACATCTTTGTATGCAGAAGGAAGAGATTCCGCACAGGCATTTCCTTACGAGTCGCTTTTTGCAGATGAAAAATATCTTTCTGTTTTTAAGATACCGTTGCTGGCCGGGAGGTCATTTGTACAGGAAAGCGATTCATTAAATGTGGTGATCAACGAGTCTGCCGTAAAAACACTGGGCGTTAAAAGTGCCGGGGAAGCCATTGGTAAACGCTTGTATTTTTCAGCCGGCCAGTCATTGAATATTATCGGCGTAGCCCGGGATTTTCATTTTGGTTCTATGAAAGACAGGATAAGACCGATGGTGATCACGCATGTAAGTTTTAATAAACTGTACCGCCTGCTTTGTTTTAAACTAAAACCCGGTAATGTAAGTGAGTCGATGACCGGTTTACGAAAGAAATGGGCAACCCTCATGCCCGGAACTTCTTTTGAATATAAGTTCATGGATGAGTCGTTGAAATTCCTATACCGGTCGGAAATACAGCTGAAAAAAGCATCCCAGGTTGCCACCGCACTGGCCCTCATTATTGTGGTGTTGGGTATCATCGGACTGGTTTCATTGAGTATTCAAAAAAGAACCAGGGAGATCGGTATCCGTAAGGTGTTGGGCGCCTCCCTGGCAAACATCGCTTCTTTGTTCATGAAAGATTTTATGCCGGTGATCTTTATCAGCGGGTTGATCGCCGTGCCGGTATCATGGTACCTGATGAATAACTGGCTGAATGATTATACCTATCGAATTTCCATCACCGCAACGCCTTTTATTGCATCGATCATTGCACTTGGGCTGATTACCAGTCTGGTGATCCTTTTACAGATATCAAAAGCAGCACTGGCAAACCCGGTTAAAAGTTTACGGACAGAATAAAAGTATAGCTATGATAAAAAATTATTTTAAAACAGCGTTCCGGAATTTGTGGCGGAATAAGAATTTTGCCGGCATCAATATTGCCGGCCTGGCCGTAGGGATATCGGTTTGCCTGGTCATCTTTCTCATTATCCGCTTTGAGCTGAGCTTCGATGAATTTCATTCAAACAAAAACAGGATATACCGGTTACTTTCTGTTAGCAGGAATGAAGACGGGGAAAGGAAAAGCGCCGGAGTGCCTTACCCCGTACCCACCACTTTGCACAATGACTTCCCTTCGATGCTGAGTACCGCTGTTTATTCCGACCGGGATGACCAGATCGTAATACCGGATGAATCAAACAAAGGCATTCAGAAAAAATTCAAAGAAGAGGGCGGCGTGTTTTTTGTAGAGCCGGCTTTCTTTAAAATATTTGATTTTCCCCTGATTGCCGGGGAGCATCATTCACTGAAAGAACCCAATACAGCAGTGCTTACAAAGTCCACCGCCGAACGTTATTTTGGCGACTGGAAACTGGCCATTGGAAAAACATTCAGGAGGAACAGCAAAGACCTGTTCAAGGTCACCGGAATCATGGCCGATCCTCCGCCGAATACCGACCTGCAGGTAAAGATCGCGGCATCCTATGCTACCATAAAGGATTTTGTTACCAGTACCGACTGGATCAGCGTTGCCTCCAATCATGGCTGTTATATTTTATTGCCGGAAAATGCAAAGCGTTCTGCCATGAACAGCCAGGTAGCTGCTTTTTTCAAAAAATATTATAAGAGTGACGAACCGGAAGCACGACGGAACAGTCTTGAGATACAATCTTTGTCGCAGGTGCATTATGATGCAGACGCCGGTAATTTCATTGACCGCACTGTTTCTAAGAATATGATCAATACCATGTGGCTTATCGCCGCTTTCATATTATTGATCGCCTGTGTGAATTTTATCAATCTCTCCACTGCGCAGGCCTTTAAAAGGGCTAAAGAAGTGGCGGTAAGAAAAGTGCTTGGCGGAAACAGGAAACAGCTCAAACTGCAGTTTTACAGTGAAACTGCGATCATAACATTGCTTGCAATATTGCTTGCCATTGGAATAACCTATGCATCGCTTCCTTATCTTGAATCGGTTGTTAACCTGCCGCTGAGTCTGAACTTTGCCAGGGATCCTGTTATTAGTTTATTTCTTTTGGCAACCGCGTTGGTTGTTGTATTACTGGCTGGTTTTTATCCGGCTATCATACTGTCCCGCTTTAACCCCGTTACTGCTTTAAAAAGCAAGGCCGCTGCCATAAGCGGAAAAGGTGTTTCATTACGGAGAGGCCTGGTGGTATTCCAGTTTGTGATCGCCCAGGCACTTATCATCGGTACCCTCATCATCGTACAGCAGATGGATTATTTTAAAAGCAGGTCGATGGGATTTGATAAAGATGCAATAGTGAATGTGGCTTTTCCGCAAGACAGTGTGAGCAAAACAAAACTTGATTACTTAAAGAACAGGCTTACCGGGATCGATGGAGTTAAATCAGTGAGTTTTAGTTTTGCCAGCCCGGCCGATGACGGCAACTGGTCATCTAATTTCCGTTTTGATCACGCCGATAAGGAAACCGACTGGAATGCGAATCTTAAATGGGCCGATGCGGATTACCTTAAAACCTACAGCATTGCCCTGGTGGCCGGCCGTAACCTGATTCCATCCGATACCGCCAGGGAATTCCTGGTGAATGAAACCTTATTAAAAAGATTAGGCATCACCGATCCGCAACAGGCACTCAATAAAGAAATTGACCTGTGGGGGCAAATGAAATTCTCCATTGTTGGCGTAGTGAAGGATTTTAACGCCATGTCGCTGCGAAGGGCCCTGGTTCCGATATTGATAACAACCGTAAAAGATTTTTATGGAACGGCCGGCATCAAACTGCAGACGAAGGATGTGGCCGGTACCTTAAAAAAAGTAGGTGCTGTCTGGAACGAAGTATATCCCGATTTTGTGTATGAGCAGAAATTCCTTGATAATAAAATTGAAAATTTTTATACCCAGGAACGGAAACTTTCCAACCTGTATAAGATATTCGCTGCACTGGCCATATTCCTCAGTTGCCTGGGCCTGTACGGACTGGCTTCCTTTATGGCGGTTCAAAAAATAAAAGAAGTAGGTATCCGTAAGGTTTTGGGCGCTTCGGTAAGCAATATCCTGTTCCTTTTCTCAAAAGAATTTTTACTGCTGATCGGGATCGCATTCCTGATCGCCACCCCGCTGGCCTATTATTTTATGCACGGCTGGTTACAGGATTTTGTATACCGGGTAAATATCTCCTGGTGGGTGATCGCTTTATCCGGGCTTATTGCAGTGGCCGTAGCCATGATCACTATCAGTTTTAAAGCCGTTAAGGCAGCTGTTGCCAACCCGGTGAAAAGTTTAAGGTCGGAATAAATCAATGTTATGATAAAAAATCATTTCCTTATTGCGTTCAGGAATTTCAGGCGAAACAAAGTTTTTTCAATGATCAATATTTCCGGGCTGGCCATTGGTATAAGCGCCTGCCTGGTTATTTACCTGATCGTACAGTTTGATTTCAGTTTTGAGAAATTCAGGAAAGACAACGACCGCATCTACCGCATCGTTACGGATATGACCTTCCCCGGCGAACAGGTATTTAAGAACTCCGGAGTGCCCATGCCTTTACCGGAAGCGGCCCGTACCGAGCTGACGGGTGTGGAAACACTGACGCATTTTATTACTGCCTGGGAAACAAAAGTAACCGTGCCGGTAGCGGGCAACCAGTCTGCGGCAGCGTTTAAAAAACAAACCGATATCATTTATGCGGATGAGTATTATTTTGGCATGTTTACATACGACTGGCTTGCCGGTTCCATGCAAACAGCCACCAAAGATCCTTTCCAGGTGGTATTAACCGAAGAGAGAGCTAAAACTTATTTTGGAAATATGCCGGTACAGGATATGATCGGCAAACGGATCATTTACAACGACAGCATTACGGTAACCGTATCGGGCGTGGTAAAAACTCCGGAACAAAAGGCAACCGATTTCCGGTTCAAAGAATTTATTTCACTGGCCACGGTTATGAAAACCGGTTTGAAAGACCATTTCGGTGGCCTGGAGTGGGGAAGTATCAATTCCGTTTCACAGGCATTTGTAAAATTAAAAGAAGGAGAAAAGCCCGAACAGGTAAATAAACAGTTTGCATCGCTGCGGGAAAAATACCGGAAGAAAGGCGAAGGAGAGGAAAAAGACGATACCAAACATAAATTACAGGCATTAAACACGATTCACTTTGATGCCGACTATGGCGCTTTTGATAACCAGCGCCAGGCCCACAAACCAACCCTGTACGGATTGCTGGCAGTGGCCCTATTCCTTTTATTACTTGGCTGTATCAATTTTATAAATCTTACTACTGCACAAACCGCACAGCGTGCAAAAGAGATCGGTATACGAAAAACACTGGGCAGCGGAAAAAAGCAACTGATCTTCCAGTTCCTCAGCGAAACATTTTTGCTTACGGTGTTGGCCACGGCGCTTTCTATTGCCCTGTTTCCCTGGCTGCTTACCATCTTTGGCGATTTCATTCCACCCGAAATAAATTTTTCATCTCTCAATCAGCCGCATGTATGGGTATTCCTGCTGTTGCTCATTTTGGTGATGACGGTCTTATCAGGATCATACCCTGCGTTAATACTCACTAAGTTCAAACCCGTTTCTGTTTTAAAGAACCAGGTACATGAGAACAACACACAAAGCAGGAAGGCCTGGTTGAGGAAAACACTCACCGTTACCCAGTTCGTGATCGCACAATTCCTGGTGATCGCCACCCTGGTGGTGAGCAAACAGGTTAATTTTTCACTGAACAAAGACCTGGGGTATAAGAAAGATGCTATTGTTTCTTTCCGCACTCCCTGGAATTTCTTTTCAGAAAAAGAAGACAACCGCCGTTTTGCCCTGTTGGAAAAAATAAAAGCCATGCCCGAAGTTGAAAAAGTAAGTTTGGGCAGCGCTGCGCCGGCACATCCCGGCGCTTCTTCCACTACACTTAAAGTTGACAATGGAAAAAAAGAAGTGGAGCTGATGGTGGAAGTGGTAAATGCCGATCCTGTGTATTATGATATATTCAGATTAAAACTGGCAGCCGGGAGATTTCCCGTGCAAAGCGATACCACAAAAGAATACCTGGTAAACGAAAGTTATGCCCGGGCGCTTGGTTTTACCAATACAGCCGATGCTGTTGGAAAGTTTGTGAACCGGAATAATAGTAAGATCCCGATCGTTGGCGTGCTGAAGGATTTTCATACAAAATCTACCCACCAGGCCATCATGCCGCTTGCCTATTCCAGCGCCGGTAAACAAAGCTTTGCCATTCATCTTGCCTTAAGGCCGCAGGCGGGTTCGCCGGGGTTATGGAAAGAAGGCCTGGCAAAGATCGAAAAGGAATTTAAGATACTGTATCCCGATAATGATTTTAAGTACGAGTTCTTTGATGAGACCATTGCGGCGTTTTATAAAAAAGAACAGGACATTTCAAGATTGCTGAACTGGTCGGCCGGGCTATGCATTTTTATCAGTTGCCTGGGACTATTGGGCCTGGTTATCTATATCACCAATACACGTACAAAAGAGATCGGGGTACGCAAAGTACTGGGCGCTTCGGTGGTACAGATCGTTTCCTTATTGTCCAAAGACCTGGTATCGCTGGTGCTGATTGCCTTTGTTATTGCAGCGCCGCTGGCCTGGCTGGCCATGAACAAATGGCTGCAGGATTTTGTGTACCGCACACAAATAAGCTGGTGGGTATTTGCTGCCTGTGGTATCAGTATGTTGTTGATTGCAATTGTTGTATTAAGTATCCGAACAGTGAAGGCAGCATTAACAAACCCTGTTAAAAGTTTAAGAACAGAATAATATTGCCTATGATAAAGAATTACCTGAAAACGGGCCTCCGCTATCTTTTGAACAACAAAGGATATACGGCAATAAACATCCTGGGCCTGGCTGTAGGTATTACGGCCTGCCTCCTCATTATGCTGTTTGTGAAAAGCGAATGGAGTTATGATAGATTCCACAGCAAGGCCGGCAGGATATACCGGACCTGGCAACATGAGAAGGTAGAAGGCCAGGACTTCATCAATACCGTAACGCCGTTGCCGATGGGCCCTTCATTGAAGGAGGGGTATCCTGAAGTAGAAGATCAATGCAGGGTACTTTCATTCAGCCCGGTCATAAAGATCGATCAGCATTCGTTCAGTGAAGACGTACGAATGGTTGATTCTACTTTTTTCCGGCTTTTTGATTTTGAACTGGTAACAGGAAACCGCAGCCAGCCTTTTCCAACGGCCAACTCGGTGATACTTACGAAAGAGCTTGCAAAAAAATACTTCGGTGAAAAAAATGTCGTGGGAAAAAATATCGAGATGCAGCTGGGCGATGAAAAAATGCTGTTCACTGTAACGGGGATAGCTGAAAAGCCTGCAGAGGCATCAAGCATAAAATTCAAAATGCTTATCCCTTTTTCAAACAGCCGCTTCATGTTCAGGCCCGCCATGTTCACAAGCTGGACGAATGTGTTTACCGAAACCTATGTACTGCTTCGTGACAATGCAAAAGCATCAGTACTGGAGAGTAAATTCCCGGCCATGTTGAAAAAAGTTTTGGGCGAAGATTATAAAGAAGGAGCTTTCATGGTTCACCTGCAACCGATAGCAGACATACACCTTAACAAAACACTGCCTGCAGGCAATGAACCTGTGAGCGACCCGAAATATTCTTACATACTCGCCAGCATTGGCGTATTACTGCTGCTGATCGCCTGTGTAAATTTCATTACACTTTCTGTAGGCCGTTCTGCAACAAGGGCAATGGAAGTGGGCGTGCGGAAAGTGATGGGCGCCGAAAGGATACAATTGATCAGGCAATTCTGGGGAGAAGCATTTTTGGTCACCCTGATCGCCGTGCTGATCGGTATCGGAACCGCATCCCTACTGGTAGGTCCTTTCAACCGACTCATATCCCGTGATCTCTCCATGCAGTTCGACCTGCTGTTTTGTATATTTCTATTCCTGCTCATTGTAGTAATAGCATTCATATCCGGGATCTATCCTGCTATTGTTCTTTCACGTTTTAATCCCATTGAAGTGCTGAAAGGAAAACTGAGGATGAAAGGTAACAGCGGATGGCTTCAGCAAAGTATGGTAACGGGCCAGTTTGTTGTTTCGATCGCCTTGATCATTTGCACGCTTACCATCGGGAGGCAAATGAATTATCTCAGCAGTAAAGACCTTGGTTACAACAAAGAGCAGGTGGTAGTTGTGGAAACCAATAAATCAAGAAAAGAAGGATTTCCGCTGGCTAACCTCTACCGGCAGGAACTGCTTAAAAACCCCGAAGTGATAGCTGCAACTGCTTCTGTGTACAGTCTTGCAGAAACACAATGGCTTAGCCTTGGCTACCTGGATGACAAAAGAGGGTACAAGAATTTCCAGTACAATGCGATTGATCCCCATTTTATAAATACGATGAAGCTGCAGGTTATACAGGGAAGGGATTTTGATGCGGCCAATGCCGCTGACAACAATTCTTCTGCGATCGTGAATGAAACATTTGTAAAAGATTTCGGGATCACGGATCCTGTAGGAAAAAAATTACCGGGCAGCTTTGATCAACAGATCATTGGCGTGGTAAAAGATTTCAATATTCAATCCCTGCATACCAAAGTGCTGCCGCTGCTGATCAGCCTTACTCCTGATTCGATATTGAAAAGAGTGCAGGATGTGAACTATAGCTTTTCCCCGCAGCCAAGGATCTCTGTGCGGTTGAAGGCAGGAGATATTGCAGGCAGTATAAAAATGCTGAAGCAGGCATGGCAGTTGGTGGCTCCTGGCCAGGATTTTGAATACAAATTTCTGGATGAAACAGTAGCTGCACAATATACCGCCGAACAGCGTACCAGTTCGGTCGTACAGATCGCTTCGGCGCTTTCCGTTTTTATTGCGTGTATGGGATTATTTGGTTTGACCACACTGGCGGTTGTGCGGCGAAAAAAGGAGATCGGTATCCGTAAAGTGATGGGGGCTGATGTGAGCAGCATCGTACGGTTAGTGGCAAAGGATTTTTTAAAACTGATCATCATTGCTGCAGTGATCGCATTTCCCCTGGCATGGTGGTTTGTAAATGACTGGCTGAAGGATTTTGCTTACCGGGTAAATATCAGCTGGACGATATTTGTGCTGGCCGCTGTATCAGCGATCATCCTTGCATTACTCACTATCAGTTTTCAGGCTATAAAGGCGGCAATCGCCAACCCGGTGAAATCATTAAGAACAGAATAGATAGTAAAAAACTGCCTGCCTTGCGGCAGACTTAAAGACTGAATAATCATATTGATATGATAAGACAATATTTTAAAACAGCATGGCGAAACCTGGTAAAGCAACCTTCAACCAGCCTTATCAATATTGGTGGCCTGGCCATTGGTATGGCAGCAGCCGTATTTATCTTCCTGTGGGTTAAAAATGAATTCAGTTTTGATAATTATCATAAAGATGCAGACAGGATCTTCAGGGTAAAAAATTACCTGGCTATTGATAAAAACGATACCTGGGTTTGGGAGAACAGCCCTTATTTACTGGGTGAAGAAGCCAAACAGCAGATACCCGAAGTACTGAATGTATGCCGCCTAAGCAGTATGGGGTATAATG
>DAOLIP010000078.1:0-16630 GCA_035328475.1 Ferruginibacter sp. | reverse complement strand
GTGAGGTTTGTGGGCCCACCTGGGCTCGAACCAGGGACCCTCTGATTATGAGTCAGATGCTCTAACCGGCTGAGCTATAGGCCCTCTCCTTAAAAAGGAAAGATTTATTTAACCTGCCTGATTCCGGTAAACCAGGCAGTACTAAAAACTATTTCAACTATTCCTCAACCAGCTATCCTCCCGCTATAATCGGGATGCTCTAAACTACTGAATTATAGGCCCTTTCTTCAATACAATTCTGAAGAATGAGGCTGCAAATATAATCAAACCTCTTTAATTTAACGCTTCGTTAGATTATTTGCCGTTATTTTGCAACTTCAAAATTAATTATGAAGAAAATAGTTGTTCTGGTTCTTGCCTCTGTCTCCGTATTCACTTTATCGGCCCAAACCAAAAAGAAAATGCCCGGTTTTACCTCTCAAACAGGTGACCATTTCATGTTGCAGCTTACCAGCGATCACTGGATGGGAACTCCCGACAGCATTAAGTCTCACATGAAAGGCCTTGCCAGGGGATTGAATGTTTATGTAATGCTTGACCAGCGCTTTAAAGGCAATCCTAAATTAAGCGTGGCATTCGGGCTGGGAGTTGGTACCAGCAATATGTACTTTAAGAACATGAGTATTGATGTAAAAGCAAAGACCAACAAACTTCCATTTAATAATTTAGATACGCTGAGCCGTTTTAAAAAATACAAACTTACCACTGCTTTCCTGGAAGTACCGATCGAGTTCCGCTTTAGCTCCGATCCGGAGAACGACAGCAAGGCCATCAAAGCCGCTGTTGGAATTAAAGTAGGTACGCTCATTAATGTTCACACCAAGGGAAAGAACTTACAGGATGCTGCCGGAAGGGTCATCAATAGTTATACTGCCAAAGAAACCGGCAAGGGCTTTTTCAATTCAACACGTATTGCAGCAACCGCACGGGTGGGTTATGGCAATTTTTCGTTGGCGGCAAGCTACCAGCTGAATAATATTTTTAAAGACGGGGTGGCGGCCGATGTTAAGCTTTTCCAGATCGGGCTCTGCATCAGCGGACTTTAATCAATTCATAAAATTTACTCTTATCCCGGCCAGCACCGGGATTTTTTGTTGGTTCTGCACGGCATGCCTTAACTTTGCGGCTCACTCTCCACCATGAGCGACGAAATAAAACACGAGTGCGGCCTTGCCTTCATTCGCCTCCGCAAGTCTTTCAGTTATTATCAGCAACAGTATGGAACCGCTTTATATGGCCTTAACAAGCTGTACCTGCTTATGGAAAAGCAGCACAACAGGGGCCAGGACGGTGCCGGTATTGCCGCTGTTAAACTGAATACCGAACCCGGTTATCCTTTCATGCACCGCATGCGCAGCGCTGCACACCAGCCCATTGCCGAACTTTTTTCGCTGGTGGGAAAAGAGATCGATGAGATCCAGAAATACCAGCCCGATATAAAAAATCATCCCGGCCTGATGAAGGGACATCTTAATTTCCTGGGAGAGGTTTTGCTTGGACACCTGCGGTACGGAACACAGGGAAAGAACAATGTAGAGTTCTGTCATCCTTTCATTAAACGTCATACCATTCCTTCCCGAAACCTGGCACTTGCCGGCAACTTTAACCTGGTAAATACAGAAGAGTTGTTTGGCCTGGTGAATATCGACCCGGGTGAATTTCAACGGCAGAGCGACCTGGCTGCCATGATGGAAGTGCTGTATCATTTTGTGGTAAAGGCCGACGAGGCATTTCCGCAACAAATGGATATTGTGCGGGTATTGAAGAAGGCGGTTCCGCTTTTTGACGGGGGCTTTAATTTCAGCGGTATTCTCGGTAACGGCGATGGATTTGTGATGAGGGATGCACACGGCATACGCCCTTCTTACTATTATATAAATGACGATGTGGTGGTAGCTGCCAGCGAACGGGCCGCCATACGAACGGCATTTAACCTGGGCGAAGATGAGGTGAAAGAACTGATGCCCGGCTGTGCATTGGTTGTAAAAGCAGATGGCAATTACGGCATTGAGCAAATAGTGGAGCCTAAAGAACGGAAAGCGTGCAGTTTTGAACGCATCTATTTCAGCCGGGGAAGCGATGAAAAAATTTACAGGGAACGCATTGCCCTTGGCCATAACCTAAGCGATACTGTTTTAAAAGCCATTGACTACGACCTGAAGAATACCATTTTCTCTTTTATTCCTAACACCGCCGAAACGGCTTTTTATGGTTTGATAAAAGGAGCGGAGGATTACCTGAACAAAATAAAGATCGAACGCATCCTTAGCTGGAATAAGGATTTTGACGAAGAGAAATTATCTGAAATGGTGAACCGGAGGATACGGATAGAAAAGATCGCCATTAAAGATGTGAAGCTGCGGACCTTTATCACCGAAGACAGCAGCCGTAATGAAATGGTGCAGCACGTATACGACATCACGTACGGTACTGTTAAAAAGAACAGCGACACATTGGTAGTTATCGATGACAGCATCGTAAGAGGTACCACGTTAAAGGAAAGTATTGTACGCATGCTATCGAGGCTGCAGCCGAAAAAAATAATCATTGTTTCTTCTGCACCGCAAATACGTTACCCGGATTGCTATGGCATTGATATGAGTAAGCTGGGTGATTTTATTGCATTTCGTGCTGCGGTTGAATTATTATACGATACCGGTCAACAGGAACTGCTGACCACCCTGCTGAACAAATGCAAAGAAATGCAGCGCAACAACCAACTACATACCGAAAATATGGTGCGGCATATTTATAAACCGTTTACACTTGATCAGATCTCTAATAAGATCGCAAGGTTGATAACGCCTGCCGATCTGAAAGTACCCGTTTCTGTTATTTACCAAACCATCGAATCGCTTCACGAAGCCTGTCCTACCAACCTGGGCGACTGGTACTTTACCGGCAACTATCCAACCCCCGGCGGCAACAGGGTATGTAACAAAGCCTTCATGAATTATATGGAAGGAAAGAATGTGAGGGGATATTAAGATTTGAAGTTTGTGGTTTGTAGTTAAGCGTATTTTACTACAGTCATTATTCGCTTCTTTCATGCACTTATTTTAACCAAATATTTCGTTGAGTAAACCGGCAAGGTGTACTCCCCCTTTTAGTAGTTGCTGGTTAACTATACCTATATTTTTAAAATTATACAGGTAGCCCAGTTTGTCATCCGGTTTTACGTCTGCATATATTTTTTCCGCCAGTTGATATGATTGCCAGATCCATTCACTCAGGGGTTCTGCCTGCCACTGTTTTCTTTGTTCCCTGGTTGTATGATTAATGGCAGTTGCATATTCGGTATAACTAAGATCCTGGAGATCGATCAGCCTGTCGTCCCATACCTGGTGAAGGTTGTACGGGTTATTGAACCACGATAAGCGAATCCCGTTTCCACCACGGTCTTCGGGCCGGCCGGTATGGAGTGGCTGGTGAATATCTCCCACGATATGTATCAGCAGGCGGAGGTACATCAGTTTGTTCTGCTGCTCAAGTTCTTTGTTCTTTAGCTGGGCAACCAGCCAGTTTATTTTGCTGTAGGCATCGGTAGCGGTATCGTTTGCCAGGTAGTTTTTTATCTCTGTTTCACTAAGGCCCGGCTTAAAGTTTATATAGTGCCAGTTATCGAGGTATGAATATGATGGATCCGACTTTACAAAATCGGGCCAATTGCTGGTCATGGCAATGGATTCTGTTCCCAGTATCCTGTAAATTTCCTTTTTCGCCTGCTTGCTCAAATAGCTGTCTGCGATCTGCCCAACGATCCGGTGACCCTGTTTACCCCAGCTAAACCCCGAAAGAGGCAGGTATAAAAATGCAGCAAACAGCAATGCTTTTTTTATTCTCCTTTTCATAATAAAAAATTAATGGTCAAAGCTAATTCAATGTTTTTTAAAACCGGGTTCCGGCTACTCGGTTATTTCAAACAAAAATACCTGTGATTTTTCTAATGGATTAAAATTATTGTCAGCTACAAACAAAAGTGTTTTATTGCCGTTGGGAAGTATGGGTCCAAATGTTACCCCTTCAATATTATCGGTATAGATACCAAGATCATCCATGTTAAATAAAAGTTTTTTACTGGCCGCTTTATACTCCGCCGGGTTGTTCAGGATGATATTGCTTACATCAGTGGCTCCCTCCAGGTCTGCAATAAATATTTTTATGCTGCAGGGCAGCCTTCCTGTTGAGAAAGACCTTTCTATCACCAGCAATTTATTATTACCGAGGCTGAGGATATCGGGAACGCCATTGATCTTAAATGCATTTTCAGGTAAGGCCTTGTATGCAACCGGTGAAAGTTTATATGCATACTGCGCCGTATTTCTTCTTGTTCTTACATCAAATTTATAGATCCGGATAAATGCATTATTCTCTTCTATATCAGCCTGCGGGCCATCTTCATACAAAGGTTCTTCTGCATTTACATAAAGTGAATTGTAATTATCTGCAAAGCTCATTCCTTCCAGCACGCTGTTTTTGCGGGGGCCGCTCCCTGTTACCTGCATATGCAGGTTGCCTGGTAAAATAAAACTGTCAATATATTTTCCATCGGTATGAATTAAGATAACCGAAGGATTGATCAGCACTGTATCCTTTTCATTCACTATCCTTTCCCCTTCACTAGTCCACACAAGTTCTCTTTTTACCGGGTCATAGCGAATGGCTTCTGGATCAGGTGTAAGAAACCGGTTTTGCTTATTATTGGGATAAACAGTTCCATTGGCCTGCAGCAGATGGTTTACTCCTGTAAAAACCAGGCTGTCGATCCCTTTTCCATGCAGGTAAATTTTTGCGGTATAAAATCTGGCAGGGTTCTTATCACTGCGGTCATCGCAGATAAAATAATACCGGTTGTTCTTTACATCGTAGTCTATCCCTGATAATCCGCCTACCGCTGTGTTTTGGTATGTGGTATTATAAAGGATCTCATACTGGCCAATGAATTTTATACTCCGGATCGCTGCGGCAGGCTGCGTTATTTTCTTTACAGCGGCGCAGGAGCCCAGCAAAAAAATCAATATTACCGGAAGCAGGTTCTTTATTCTTATTGAATACATACCCTCAATTTATAAACAAAGTTCTGAAAGATAAACTTACCGGTTGCGGTTTGAGTAAACTTTTAATAATTTTATAAAAACCGTTTTTTGAAACAACTCTTTATAATTCGTCATGCTAAAAGCGACCAGGGCTTTTGGGGAAATGATTTTGAAAGGCCGCTTAATGAACGGGGCAAATCAGATGCACCGCTTATGGCAAAACGACTGAAGGAGAGATCTTCGGGCATTGATGCCTGGATTTCCAGTCCTGCTAAGCGGGCAAAAAGAACTGCCGAGATTTTTGTAGAGAACTTCAACCAGGAAACAAGCGATATCCTTTTTATCTCTGCCTTATACCATGCCCCTGCAGATGTATTTTATGATGTGATCGCTGGTTTGCCGGACACTCTTAATTCCATTGCTGTTTTTTCACACAATCCCGGTATTACTTATTTTGTAAACACCCTTACTGCCGATATAAAAATAGACAACATGCCCACCTGCGGTATTTTTGCAATAAGTGTTGAAATTGATCATTGGCGGGAATTTCTGAATGGAAAGAAGCGTTTTTTGTTTTTTGATTTTCCCAAAAGGCAATAAGCCTATTCGCCTTCTTTTTCTTTTACTGTTTGTTTATTGACCAGGTAAACGCCCGTAAAAATGAGTACCGCAGCTACGATCTTATACGGGGTGAGTTGCTCCTTTAAAACCAGCATAGCTATCAGGGCAGCAAAGACGGGTTGCGCATAAATATAAAATCCCGCAACAGAGGATCCGAGTATTTTAATTCCATAAACATTGAACAGGTAAGCCAGGAAAGTTCCGGTAATGGTTATAAGGGCCATGCTGGTAAAATCGATGGCACTGTATCTATCCCAGGGTATCTGCACAAACTCGGTCCAACCGAATGGAAGTATCATAAGCAATCCAATGCTGAACAGCCAACGGATTATTACAACGGGGTTGTATCGCTGCATTAGAGGTTTCACCAGTATAAAAAAGATGGTGTAAGAGATGGCGTTGATGATGATCAAAACATCGCCAAGTAAAATGTTGTTCCCTGTGCCGGTATTATCTTTTGGCAGAATGAGCACCAATGCCCCCGCAATACCAAGGGCAAGGCCGGTGAATTTTAATACCCCTGCTTTTTCTTTCAGCAGCCAGGCCGCTATAAAAACGATCAGTATTGGTGTGGTAAGCATCAACAAAGCTGCATGGATGGAGTAGGTTAAGGAAAGTCCCTTCAAAAAAAGAAGCTGGTTAATAGCAATACCGGTAATGGCACAAAGCAGCAGCCGTAGCCTGTCTTCTTTGTGTATGGAAATATTCACCGGTTTAAATAAGAGCAGGCTCCACAGTAAGATCACACTTACACCAACCCGTACCACATTAATGCCAAAGGGTCCGGCCAGGCCCGCACTGGTAAGGTGCTTCACTGCGGAGAGATTGATGGCAAAGAAAAGATTGGTAAAAAGCAGGGCAAGGTGCGCTGTGTTTCTTTTATTCAACTGGTAATATTATAAGTCGCAAAAATAAACAATAAAAAAGCCATTGTGTTTTACGACAATGACTTTTTATTACTTACTAACCCCAAAAGTACTTTACTGTGCCTGCATCTCTTTGATCTTCTCCCTGATCTTGGTTTCAATTTCATTTGCCAACGGTGGATTATCAATCAGCAATTGCTTTACAGAATCTCTTCCCTGCCCTAATTTATCATTATTATAGCTGAACCAGCTTCCGCTTTTTTGTACGATTCCCAACTCAACGCCCATGTCGATGATCTCACCTACTTTGGAAATTCCTTCGCCGTAAATGATATCAAATTCGGCCTGGCGGAACGGAGGTGCCACTTTATTTTTTACCACTTTCACTTTTACATGGTTGCCGATCGATTCGTCGCCGTCCTTTATCTGTGTCATGCGGCGGATATCCAGGCGAACAGATGCATAGAACTTCAGTGCATTACCGCCGGTTGTTGTTTCGGGGTTGCCGAACATGATGCCGATCTTTTCACGCAATTGATTGATGAAAATGCAGCAACTGTTTGTTTTGGAAATAGTAGCTGTAAGTTTTCGTAAGGCCTGGCTCATCAATCTTGCCTGGAGACCCATCTTACTGTCGCCCATTTCTCCTTCCAGCTCTCCTTTGGGAACCAATGCAGCAACCGAATCAATAACCACAACATCCAAAGCGCCGGAAAGTATCAAACGATCTGCAATCTCCAGCGCCTGCTCTCCATAATCCGGTTGAGAGATCAATAAATTATCTATATTAACACCAAGCCGTTGTGCATAGTTGCTGTCAAATGCATGTTCTGCATCTATAAAAGCACACATGCCGCCTTTCTTTTGTGCTTCAGCAATAACATGAATGGCCAGTGTTGTTTTGCCTGAGCTTTCCGGTCCGTAAATCTCAACAACCCTTCCTTTAGGCAGGCCGCCGATTCCCAATGCCATATCCAGCCCGATAGAGCCGGTTGAAATAACTTCCTGTTCAACAATTCCTTTGTCACTCATCAGCATTACCGATCCTTTGCCGAAATCTTTATCGATCTTATCCATCGTTAGTTTCAGCGCCTTGAATTTTTCTGATTTTTCTAAATTGTCTGTCTTGCTCATGTTAATTGATTTAAAGTGATGTATCTGGTTTTGCGTTGTAAATGTAATTGGAGAGCCAAAGATAGGGGTTTATTTTTATCAACACTAATTTATTTAGTATTTTTTTGTCAATTTATTTAGTTCGAACGAGTGGGCTTATAAAAAAAGCCCCATCCCGAGGAATCGGGACGGGTTGTGTTCAAGCATGAGAAAAATCTGCAGAAGGCTTCCCTTCTGCTCTCAAGAAGGTTCGGCTATAAAAACGGACCCAATGAATTTGTATATTAAATCCGAAAAGCTGTTGCTTTAAATCTTACAACAAATAGAAGATAGTTTTTTGAACTTAACAATACCACAAAGTGGTTATTTCGGGGCGAAAATAACCCTTTTTTGCCATTACATTAACCTTTTGTTTAATGCAGAATGGCTTTTCTGAAGATCCGGGATCCAGGGGGAAAGAAAGCGGAATGATAAAGTACTGGTGCAATTATATCGCCACCCGTTGTTCTTCGATCATTTTCCGGAGGTTTAAAAGGGCATAGCGCATACGGCCTAATGCTGTATTTACGCTGCAATTAAGCATCTGGGAGATCTCCCGGAACTTAAGGTCGGCAAAATGCCTGAGTATGATGATCTCTCTTTGTTCTTCGGGAAGCTGGCTTACCAATTTCATGATGCGGTCCTGGCTCTGCCGCCTGATGATATTTTCTTCTGCATTGGAATCATTAAACCGCAACACTTCGAAAATATCTTTCCCCTCAATTGTTTTGATGGCAGGCTTTCCTTTTATCTTCCGGAAATGATCAACACAAAGATTGTGACCAATGCGGATAGCCCATACCACAAACTTGTTTTCTTCTTTATACTTTCCCGCTTTTAATGTTTCGATGATCTTAATGAACAGTTCCTGGAAAATATCTTCTGCCAGGTACTTGTCTTTCACCAATAAATAAATAGACGTGAAGATGCGGACCTTGTGACGGTTCACCAGTACATCAAGCGCTTCTGTTTCGCCGTTTACAAAAAGTTGAACTAATTGTTGATCAGAAAGGGTAATAAATGTTTTCATAGTCAGGGTTTCGTTTGAGTTTGGATTATAGTTGGTTTCAGATAGGTTTATAAGACCGGGCTGTCTTTATTGCAGAACAATCTCTTTTTCGGCCATCAGTTTCCGCAGGTTATTCAGCCCGAACTTCATCGTGTCAAGCGCCGAGTTAAGACTGCATTGCATGGTTTCCGAGATCTCTTTAAAACTCAGTCCTGCATAATGGTTCAGTACCATCACTTCCCGTTGCTCGTCGGGAAGCATATCAATCATGCTTTTTATTTTTCCATGATTTTCGTGATAGCCCGTTCCTGTCCGGCTGACCGAGGTAGGGATCGCTGCCATGTTTTCCTTTGCCTGGTTTTTGTCCACCACAATGGCCCGGTTTGTTTTTCGGGTGTATTCCACGCAAAGGCTGTAAGCAAGCTTTGTTGCCCATTGCAGGAAACTGCCTTCTTCCGGAGCTTTGCCGGCCATCAGGTTGTCAATAATGCGAATAAACACTTCATGGAAGATCTCTTCTGCCACATACTTATCCTGCACAATTGAATAAATGGAGCGATAGACCCTGTCCTTATGTAGTTCGACTAAAGTGGCGAGCGCATTGGGGTCGCCGTTAAGATAAAACTGGATGAGTTTCTCATCAGTCATGCTGTTCTGGTTGTTCATACGAGTAGAGGTAAGTTTGGTTATTGGATATTGATGAACAGGAGATAAAGATTGCCTGAAAAAAAATAAAGGCTTGTAGTATAAGATACGATTTGACTGTAGATTTTTTTCTACACTTTGTTTTTATAATTCATAATTGTTTGGTTTACTGTCAATATTGTAAAATGTAAAAATCCGACTGTGTATAACTTACTGGCTCCCGCTCATATTGCCTCATCGGTTCCTGGTATAATTCCTTCACTCAATCCACCCGGCAGTAGCACATCTTTGTTACGTAAAACTCTGTTATGAAAAAGATGCTGATTCCACTACTATGCTTTTCGCTAACAATACTGGCTCAAACGCCTCCCCGCAAGGCCATTATGGGTTTACTGGCGAAACCCGGCACCAACGGAATACTTGTTGACAGCATAGTAGCTTATAGCAGTTTTGATGAACTTAAATTGAAAAAAGGCGACTTCATTTCTGAATTTAACGGGAGTAAGATCACTTCCATGAGCGATTATGGAAAAGCGGTTGCTAATATAAGGGCTGGTGAAAGACTAACCGTTCAATTTACCCGGGATGGAAAAAACATGAGTGCATCTGCGGATGCAGTAATGCGCCCCTACGAGCAATCTGCCATAGCCGATGTCCAATACGATTGGGTGAAATTCCGCAACGGGTATTTAAGGGCCATTACAAGAAAGCCCAAGGGTAAAACAAATTGTTCCGCCATTTTATTGATCCCGGGGTACGGTTGTGGCAGCATCGAAAATTATATGGCCAGCTATAACGGCAAACTGCTTACCGAATGGCTGAAAGCAGGCTATGCCGTTGTGACCATTGAAAAATCAGGGTTGGGCGACAGCTATAATTGTGTACCCTGCACCGAAGTGGACCTGGTAACAGACATTGAAAGTTTTGACGCCGGCTATAATTATATGGAGCAGCTTCCCTTTGTTGATAGGAATAATCTCTACATCTGGGGGCATTCCATGGGAGGTGTAATTGCTCCCGAAGTAGCCAAACGTCATCAACCAAAAGGCATAATGGTTTTTGGAACCACCTTCCGGCCCTGGGCCGAGTTTTTGTTAGAGATGCACCGGGTGCAAAAACCGTTGCTGGAAAAACAGACTTACCTGCAAACGGAAGACTTTATGAGAAAGATCCAGAAGATATACTACGAATTTTTTGTGCTCAGGAAAACAAGAGAGGAGTTATTGAAGAACCCCGGATACAAAGACCTGGTGATAAGCGAACTTGGTTACAAAGAAGGAAGCAATGATATGTGGGGAAGACACTGGGCTTTCTGGCCGCAGATCGATTCGCTCAATCTTGCACAAAGCTGGCAGGCGGTTAAATGCCCGGTATTGGTATTACATGGCGCCGCAGACTACGAATCCTGCAGCATGGTAGAACCGGAATTGATTAAAGCAACCGTTAATGAAGTACATCCCGGCAATGCAACCATGCTGGTGGTGCCCGAACTGGATCACTTTATGATGAAGAGCAAGAACTGGGAAGAAGCCCGGGATAATTTTAAAGCGCAGCAATACACAAAAGGTAATTTCAATTACCGTATTGCCGAAGAAACCATCAAATGGTTAAGGAGTCACTAAACAGCATTTACTTTTTACGACTGATTTTTTGCAGCAATTTTAAATGAGGTTGAAGACCTTCAACCGTATCTTTTTGCAGGAACTGTTTCAGGTGTTTGCAAAAATGGCTGTAGTCGTAATACCCGTAATTATCGTAATTGAACCCGGCCGGGTTATTCGCCAGTTGCTGTACCGCCTTGCGTATGCGTAATACCTGCAGCGCTTTTTTACTGCTTAAGCTGGTAGTGGTTTCAAAATACCGGTGCAACGACCTTGCAGATATTTTGTATTGTGCTGCAAATTCTTCCACTGTTCTTGTAAAATCATTTTCCCGCTCGCAGTACTGCAGTATATCCGAAACAATATGTATCGCATCCCAGGTTCCGGAATAGGCTTTTATGATCGATTGAAAATATTCGTTCAGTATCCCTGTTCTTTCTTCAAACGAATAAGCCTTCTTCACTTTATCGATCACCACCTGCTCCATCAGGTAACTGAGAGGATAGATATATTCTTTATACTCCGAAAAATTAACCTTGGTCTTAAAAATGATCGGGGATATCTTAAACTTGATGCCAAACAATTGGTTCCCTTCTTTATGATAACATTCAATGGCTTTATTGCGTGGTAAAAAACCATCGGTTTTCATATTGAATTTTTTATCGCCCACCTGCATCACAAAGGGGGTGCCCAGGTTGATCAGGTAGGTATAGCCGATATTGGGAAATAATGCATCCGAAAACCCTTCCGGATTTTGTTCCAGCAATTCATCAAAACGGGTTTCCCAGAAAAAGTCGATAAAACTTTCCAGTTCCGGGTTGGGCTTTGCCCGGTGATAATTGCGCTCAAAATGGTCAATATCAAAAAATTCGATGTGCTGCAAGGCTTTACTTTAGTATGCTAAGATATATTCACCGCCGTTTGAAAAAAGGAAATTTATATCAACGGCAATTATTTTCTAACAGTTCGCTGCTCCATACCTTCAATTCGTAACTTCGCCCCATGAGGAATTATTTAGATGAACTGAATGAACCACAGCGGGAGGCAGTAACACACGTGAACGGGCCCATTATGATCATTGCCGGCGCCGGCAGCGGAAAAACCAAGGTACTCACTACCCGTATCACCCACCTGATGGCGGCACACAAGGTTGATTCGTTCAACATACTGGCGCTTACTTTTACCAATAAAGCGGCGGCTGAAATGAAAGAAAGGGTGGAACGGACCCTCGGCAATACCGAAGCCCGGAATTTATACATCGGCACGTTTCACAGCGTGTTTGCCAGAATATTAAGAGCAGAAGCATCCAAACTCGGCTATCCCTCAAACTTTACCATTTACGATACCGACGATGCAAAGAGCGTGGTTAAAACAGTGATCGGCGAACTGGCGCTGGATGATAAACAATACAAACCCAATGTGATCTATAACCGCATTTCGGCAGCAAAGAATTCATTGATTGGCCCGGCAGAATACATCAACGACTGGAACCTGCAGCAGGAAGACAACCGGGCTAACCGTTCCGCCACCGGGCTGATATACGATGCCTATGTAAAGCGTTGTTTTAAGAACGGCGCCATGGATTTTGATGACCTGCTTTTTAAAATGTACATTCTGCTTAAGAATTTTCCGGAATCGTTGAGCAAATACCAGCGCAAATTCAAATACATATTGATCGACGAGTACCAGGATACCAACCCGGCACAGTACGAGATCATAAAACTGCTGGGCGCCATGCACGAAAATGTTTGCGTGGTAGGCGATGATGCACAAAGCATTTACAGTTTCCGCGGCGCCACCATCGAGAACATCCTGCAGTTTCAAAAAGATTACGACGATGTGAAAGTGGTTAAGCTGGAACAGAATTACCGCAGCACCAAAAACATCCTTCATGTTGCCAACGAGGTGATCGGCAACAATAAGAACCAGATAGAAAAAAAATTATTTACCGACAACGGCGAAGGGGAGAAGATACGGCTGGTTAGAACCATGACGGATAATGATGAAGGCAAACTGGTGGCCGATACCATCCAGGAACAAAAGCTCCGCAATCATTATTTCAATAAAGACTTTGCCATCCTTTACCGCACCAACGCCCAAAGCCGCAGCTTTGAAGAAGCGCTTCGCCGCATGGGAATTGCCTACCGCATTTATGGCGGCATGAGTTTTTATCAACGTAAAGAAATAAAAGACTTCATTGCTTATTTACGATTGGTTGTCAATCCAAAAGATGAAGAGGCGCTGAAACGAATCATCAATTTCCCTGCAAGGGGTATTGGAAAAACAACGGTTGATAAAGCCGTGCTGCTGGCCAATAATAACGACCTGAGCATGTGGGATATCATCAGCAATGCGGCTCTTTATGGATTCAAAAGCGGAACCCTGGAAAGCATCGACAATTTTGTAACCATGATCAAAATGTTCCAGAGTGAGCTTACCAAAAAGAATGCGTACGACCTGGCGGTGATCGTTGGTAAAAGTACCAACATCGTTAAGGAACTGTTCAATGATAAAACAACCGAGGGCCTTGCCCGCTATGAGAACGTACAGGAATTGCTTAACTCTGTAAAAGAATTCACCGAAACACCCATGAACGAGGAAGACGGCGAAGTAGGAGATAAGAGCCTGGGTTCTTACCTGCAACAAATTGTTTTGCTTACCGATTCGGATGACGACAAAGCAAATGCCGATGTGGTTAAACTGATGACGATACATGCAGCCAAGGGCCTGGAGTTTCCGGTGGTGTTTGTGGGTGGGCTGGAAGAATCTCTTTTCCCGAATGCCATGAGCATTAATACAAGAGAAGACCTGGAAGAAGAGCGGCGTTTGTTTTATGTTGCCATCACCCGGGCAAAAGAACGGTTGTGGATGAGTTATGCCAATGCCCGTTACCGCTTTGGACAGTTGCAGCAAAATGATCCCAGTCGTTTTTTAGAAGAGATTTCTGAAAACTACCTGGAGAAAAGTTATGGCGGCGGTGTAAAAGACAGCCGTGCAAAAAATAACTGGTTTGGCGATGAACGGAATTTGGGTGGCAGCAATCAATGGGCAACCAGTGGCCGGCCCGTAGTGGAAAATAAAAAGCCTTCTTATGCAGCCCCTGTTCAACGGCCACAGGTTAAGGAACATACCCCTTCTGAAAATTTCACACCCAGCGATACCAGCAACCTGCAGGTTGGTAATAAAGTAGAGCATCAGAAATTCGGTTTTGGTGAAGTAACCAAAATGGAAGGCTCGGCCCATAACCCCATCGCAACCGTACTGTTTGAGTTGAATGGCGAAAAGAAGATCATGCTGAATTATGCCAAGCTAAGAATTGTAGATCCTGCAAATGACTAAAACGCTTTTATACATCCGGTCGAGGCAAATTAAAAGAGAAATAGACGGGCTTGGTTTTTATTCGGTCCTTTTTTTAGTGGTTATTTGCTTTCTTTCTTTTGTAACTTTTATTCAATATAAAAACGACCAACAGGCCTGGCACATCGTTCTGTTGCTGGTATTGGTTTGTACAGCAATTCAAAGTTACCGTACCGACAGATCATTTATCTATAAACAGATTGAAAGACCCCATTTGCAGATTTTTTTTGAATATGCCGTTCTTACCCTGCCCTTTTCAATCACAAGCATCTTCACGCAAAACTGGTTTTGTTTCCCGTTGCTTTTATCGGCACTGCTATGCATCCCTTTCTTAACGTTTCAATTTAAGCACCGGGCCGTATTTAAAAATCTATCGTCCATCATACCGGCTTCCCGTTTTGAATGGATCAGCGGGGTCAGGAAACAGTATGTTGCATTTATTTCTCTATATCTGGCTGCGGTGATCTTTTGCTGGGTCAGGATATTGCCGCTTGCTTTATTATGGCTTCTTACCATTATGATCTCGTCTTTTCACCTGGAAAACGAGCCGGTTCATATTTTAAGAGAAGGAAATAAAACTGCGAGAAGGTTTTTATCAGGCAAATTAAAGATCAACATTACATACATGTTTATTCTTTACAGCTTTCCTGTAGTGATGAATGCCGTTTTTGTCAGGGAATTTTTACCGGTAACCCTGTTATTTATTCCCGCCCAGCTTGCGTTGCTCTGTTTTGCAATTACTTTAAAATACAGTGCCTACAAACCACAAACAAACACGCTGGGTAATAGCCTGGCCTTTTCCATTATTGCCATCGTATCCGCCGTACCCTATTTGTTCCCCATACCGGCTATTCTTGCAGCTGTTTATTTTTTTAAAGCCGAAAATAATTTAAAATCCTATTTACATGATTAGTGTAAAAAACCTGGTTGTTCTTTTTAATGATCACGCCGTTTTAAAAAATATTACCGTTGATTTTGAAACCGGGCTTGTTCATGGGATTGTGGGACTGAACGGGGCCGGAAAAACAACGTTCTTCAATGTGTTGGCTAAAATGCTGACGCCTGCTTCCGGTGAACTTATTCAAAACGGAAAAGCGCTTGGCATTAAAGACAGTGCTTATCTTGAAACCAACAATTTCTTTTTTTCCAGGATTACCGGCAATGAGTACCTGAAAATATTCAACCAAACAAATGCCGGTTTTAACCTAGCGGCTTTGCAGGATTACCTGAAACTTCCGCTTGATGAATTGATCGAGAACTATTCAACCGGGATGAAGAAAAAATTGGCTCTTTTGGCCGTACTAAAACAAGATAAGCCGGTTTTTATCCTGGATGAACCGTTTAACGGGCTTGATCTTGAAACCAATAAAATCCTTGAAATAATTATTTCGTCGCTGAAGCAGAAACAAAAGACGGTATTTGTTTCATCGCATATAATTGACCCGCTGCTTTCTGTGTGCGATAAAATTCACTTATTGGAAGATGGCTGCTTTGTAAAAACGTATCTCAAAAATGATTTCTCAAAAATTGAAGAAGACCTGTTTGGCAGGTTGAAGTCTGAAGCAACACAGGTTATTTCCAAAGCCATATAAAGTATCATACCTGCTGGCCTTCAGCTTATTCTCCATACCCGGTGAACGCTGCTGACAATTCCCTTTCGAAATCCGAAAAATCTCCCATTTATACCCCTTTTCAAACTAAAACAGCGTAATTCTTGCTAATTTTGCCTGTCCTCCATAGCCCTGGCAAAGGAGGCCAGATAAATCTACATTTATGATCAAGACAGGAAACCCGGTTATCAGCATCTATACCGAGATGACGCCCAACCCAGAGACCATGAAGTTTGTGGCAAACAAACTGTTGTACCCGGGCAAGAGCATCGATTTTTCGGATGAAGCAAGCGCTAAACCATCTCCCCTGGCGCAGGAACTGTTTACGTTCCCGTTCATTAAAGCGGTTTTTATTGCCAGCAATTTTGTTACCCTTACTAAAACAGCCGATACGGAAGACTGGCAGGATGTGATCCCGGCCATCAAACAATTCCTGAAAGAATATTTAGAAGAAGGCAAAGCGGTAGTGAATGATGATGATGTGGCCAGCATGAGATCGGAAAGCAGCAATACGGTTAGTGCCGATGACGATGATGTGGTAAAACGCATCAAAGAGCTTTTAGAAAATTACGTAAAGCCCGCTGTTGAAATGGATGGTGGTGCCATACAATTTAAAAGCTATGAAGACGGAAAAGTAAATTTAATGATGCAGGGAAGCTGCAGCGGTTGCCCATCGAGCATGATCACTTTAAAAGCCGGCATTGAAGGCATGATGAAGCGGATGATACCCGAA
>DAOLIP010000077.1:0-16726 GCA_035328475.1 Ferruginibacter sp. | reverse complement strand
GAGGATTCGTGTAATTGGTGTAATTCGTTTAATTAGTGTTTAATAATTTAATAATTCATCCTTCAGTACCTGCAGCCGTTCCCGCAGGTGCAGCACCGCATAGCGTTTACGGCTGATAAGTGTGGCCACACTTTCTCCTGTTTGTTCCGAAATATCTTTAAAAGGAATTCCTTCTATCTCATTTTGTATAAATACTTCCCGTTGGGCAGCGGGTAATTCATCCAGGGCCTGTTGCAGCTCTTCCCAGAAAATAGTACGCAGGTATTCTGTTTCAGGGGTGGAATCGGAGGGCAGCATCATTTCTCTCCAATCGAAGCTGTCTTCTTCGGTTTCGGCGCTGCTTAATAGATCATCTGCCAGCGGAAGTTTATGCTTGCGGTAATTATCGATGATCTTATTGCGGGCAACCCGGTACAGCCAGCTGGTAGTTTGTTCGATGGGTTCCCGGTTACCGGCAAACTGGTAAAAAACCTCCTGCAGTATGTCTTCCGCATCCTCTGTGCTGGCCACCCGCTGTTTGATGAATCCAAAAAGCCGGTTGCTGATTGATTTGATGGTATTGCTGATATTTTTATTGCGCTCTGCAGCCATTTCCATTGCTATCGTCATCGCTTTCCCTGTTTATATATACGGGACGAACGACGCAGGCTTATATTTTAAGAAGGGGCGATATATTTTAAATAAAGATCAGTAAGTGGTCGTCATATCCTCATCTACGCAAATGATAAAATCGGCTTTTCCCCTGTTCTCGGCCAGCAGTTCCTTTATGTTCTTTTGCGATACGGTACTGATGGTGCCAATAGCCAGTTCCGGCTTCTTTTTTTTCAGGTGCCAGTTGATGCCGTCGAAATTATCGGAATGATAAGCGCCATTGTAGTGAATGAACAGGGTGCCTGGTTTCAGGTTCTGCAGGATGAAATAAGCCATGGTGGCATCCTTAGTCGCCTGGGCCTTGGGCATATTGGCACTGCCATGGCCACCCATCATTTTAATCATATTCACGTAGCCGGGCAGGGTGGAGTCGTAGTCCATCGGCAAGGGAGCCATCCAGTTCTTTTCCTGGGCCGACAAGGTATCCAGTGCTTCAAAACCTTTTTTAGAGACCAGCGATGCATAGCGTCGGGGAATATTGGTGGCAATAAACGGCGCTTTTATCTCTTTGGCAAAATTTACAAGGGGGGCATAATCGGTCTTGTAATTATTCCAGAGCCGGGCAGAAGAATCCAGTTTTTTAGCGTTGATCTTGCCGGCCAGGTATTCATTCAACGGTTGTTGGTTATCGGCTTCAAACATTTCGGCGCCAAATACAATTTCTTTCTTCTCTTTCAGATCTTTGGCTACTGCCAATTCAAGCCAGTGGGAGATAGGATTGTTATGGAATTCGCCGAAAAGCAGCACGTCTTTTTTTGTCAGCAGTTTGATCATTTTTTTGTAGGAAACCTTTTTGCCGTTTGCATCGTACAACACATAGGCTGGTTTTTGCTGGGCGAAGATTGAAATGGCTGAAAGCGACAGTATAATTATTAAAAGAAGTTTTTTCATAACAATGATTGAACCGGAAAGGTAACGAGAATCGCTTACTTGGGCAGGGAATAAATGCTGAATTTGTTGTGTAACTTTCAATTTCAATAACGATATATGTCTTTTAAAAGATTAATGCCGGCTCTTTTGTTAATACTGCTCACAAACAGCTGCAGTAATAAATACGCCGCTACAAACCGCAGTTATAAAAAACAGGCCAGGGCATTTGCCAACGAGTTAAAAAAGCAACCGGGTGACATCGACAGTACCCTCATGGCTTCTTACTGGGTGGGTACTACCAATTTTGGCATGCGCAAACCAAATTTTGTCATCATTCACCATACGGCGCAAAATGGCTGCGATTCTACCTTACGCACCTTTACCTTGCCCCGTACACAGGTAAGCGCTCATTATGTTATTTGTAAAGATGGAACGGTTCACCATATGCTCAATGATTACCTGCGGGCCTGGCATGCCGGTACAGGCAGGTGGGGAAATGTAACGGATGTAAATTCCTCCTCTATTGGCATCGAACTCGATAACAATGGTTTTGAAGCGTTTACCGAAGCACAGATAAACAGCCTGCTGCAGGTATTGAAAACGCTCAAGAAAAATTACAGCATACCTGCTGCTAACTTTATTGGCCACGCCGATATTGCCCCCAAAAGAAAAGTAGATCCCAACCGCTACTTCCCCTGGCAGCAACTGGCACAAAATGGGTATGGTTACTGGTACGATACGGCGAATGTAAAATTGCCGGAGAGTTTCAATGCCATGCAATCCCTGCGCATCATTGGTTACGATACCAAAGATTCGGTAGCGGCCATCCGGGCTTTTAAACTTCATTTTGTGCAGCAGGATTCCATTCCAAAATTGAATGAGGCGGATAAAAAGATCATTTACGACCTGTATAAAAGATATTGATCAGCGGCTGAAATACTTTCCTATCACCAGCATCTTTGCCAGTTCCCTGGCTTCGATCTTTGATACAAACCAGGTGAACAAAGCAAAGAGAATAAAACCTGATGTTAAAGAAAATACCAGAGAAGAAGAGATGAACCGGAGCATACCAAGATGCAGCAGGTATATTAAAACAACCAGGGTTAAGTAGGCGATCAGTTTTTTTACGGCATACGGAACGGGGTAATATTTCTGCCCCAGCCAATAGCTGCACAGCATCATGAACAGGTAACAGCAGAATGTGGCAATGGCTGCGCCGGTATAATGCAGCTTCGGGATAAGAACAATATTCAGTACGATAGTGATGACGGCACCAATAACAGTGATCACGGCGCCATACATATTCTTATTGGTGAGCTTGTACCACACACTCAGGTTATAATAAATACCGAGGAAGATATTGCCCAGGGCCAGTAACGGCACTACCTCTAAACCCTCGGACCAGCGTGGGTTTGCGAAGGTTGTAAAGATCCAGCGGAATACATCCAGGAACAACCCGATGAATAGGAACATAAAACAACAGGCGATCACAAAGAATTTCATCACCCGGGCGTATGTCTTCTGTGCATTTTCATCCTTGCTCCGGTTAAAGAAGAAAGGTTCGGCCGCCATACGAAATGCCTGTATCATGATGGTGATGAGCAGGGCGATGCGGAAGATATTGGCAAAGATGCCGAGTTCATGATCGGCCTGTTGCTGCGGCAGGTCAACCACGTGGCGGTAGATGAGCCGGCTGAGTACGTCATTGATCATACCTCCGAGGCCAACAATGATCAGGGGGGCGCTGTAACGCATCACTTCTTTCCACAGGTTGGTATCAAAATGAAACCGAACCTGTTTTATTTCTTTAGAAAGAACCAGCAGCGTGAATAAACTTCCGCAGAGGTTGCCCAGCAGGTAATATCCCAGTCCAAGGTCTTTGTTGTAAATGAAATGAAGAAAATTACCGGGATCTGATTTTAATATCTTCGGCACGATGCCTAAAAAGAAGATCACCACAAACAGGTTCACCACAATACCCATTACTCTTGCAAATGCATAACGCTTCGGTCGGTTCTCCTGCCGGAGTTTGGCAAAGGGCAATGTATTAAAATTGTCAACTGCAATGATGGCGGCCATCCATAGAATATAATCGGGATGGTTTTGCAGGTCGGTTGCAGAAACCAATACGTCTTTGCAAAGTACCAGGATAACGGTGAAAAAGATACTGCTGAATAAAAGCGATAAGGAAAGGGTGTTGTAAAGCTTTTGCCTGTCGTGCGTTTGGGAGAACCGGAAATAGGCTGTTTCCAAACCATAAGCATACAATACATTCAGGAAAGGGATGATGGTGTACACCTGCACCAGGTCGGCTGTCTTCTCGGGCATGGTAACAAAAAAAGGCAATGCCATATTCATCAGGTAACCGAGGAAGCGGCTGGCAATGGTGGGGATGCCATACCAGAGTGTTTGTCCTGCTAATTTTTTTATGCCGCTCAATGATGCCTGTGATTTAAGTTCAAATTTACCTTTATAATTTCAATTCAGGCAAATTACAAGGAAGGGTTCTGCGATAAAATCTATCTTTGACAAAAGTAATTACCATGAAAAGAATACTTGCTTGTATAACGCTTCTTGTTTTGAGCGGCACCGGCATCGCTCAATCGTCTGCTACTGCCGTTGAGCATCAGAAAGTGACCCGGGAGGCCATCATGAATGATGTCCCGTTTTCAGAAGATGTGATCGCGGAAGCCATCAAAGACACGCTGCAGAAACTGGGGTATAAAGGGAAAGACAGTAAAGGATTCACGGTTTACCGCGACGTTAAATTACCGGCACTGGGAAGTGATTCTTACGATCTTTATTTTGCCGTTGATAAGAAAAGTAAAAGGGAGAAGGAAGTATCGCAGGTGACCATGATGATTTCGAAAGGAGCGGATAATTTTATCACAGAAAAAACAGATCCGGCCTTATTTCATAATGCGAAAAACTTTCTTAACCACCTGCATCATACCGTAGCTTCCTATCATCATTCTCAAAAAATAGCCGGACAGGAAGAAGCGGTAAGTAAGATTGAGAAAAAGATAAGTTCCCTGGAAGAAGAGGCAAATGATCTGCAGAAGAAAAAGAAGAAACTGGAAAAAGAGATTGAAGACAATAGTAAAGAACAGGCCGATCAGCAGAAAGAACTGGAAAAGCAGCGCCAGGTATTATCAACCCTTAAAGGAACAAACGGGTAACCCCACGCCTTAGTGAGAGAAATAGATTGTCTTTTCTGCAAATCTTGGATTTCGGGTCATGACCGTATCGGTGAGCGTGTTCAGGAAATAGATCAATTCATTTTTTTCCCTGTTACTGATGGCAATCCGTTTTATCAATAAGCTATCCAGCGTGGGCTGCGTGGTAATAATGCCTGTGCGGTAGTGATCAATTACAGCGCCTAAGGAATAAAACCGGCCGTCGTGCATGTAAGGGAAAGTAAGCATTACATTACGCAGGCTGGGTACTTTAAATTTCAATGAGTCGGCTTTGTTGCCTGTTATCTTCATTCTTCCCTGGTCCTTTAAATAAGGACTGGCCGCCAGCCCGTTGTTACGGAAACTGTAATCGGTAAACAAAGGCTCTTTATGGCAGGCTGCACAATTTGCCTTAAAGAAATTATAACCATTCAGTTCACCCGGTGTGAAAGTTGCTTCCCCCCGTTGCACTTTATCGTATTTTGAATTGGCCGAAACAATGGAACCGGTAAATTGTGCCAATGCTTTCAGCATGCGTTGGCTGTTGATCTCTGTAGTACCGAAAGCAGCCTTAAACAATTTTGGATAGGCCGTGTCTTTTCTCAGTTTACGTAAAACACTGTCTAAATTCTCTGCCATTTCGTTGGGCGCTGTGATGGGAGAGAGGGGCTGCACTTCAATATGATTCACGCCGCCATCCCAATGAAACTTCGGCATCCAGGCCAGGTTAAACAATCCCGGTGCATTGCGGGTGGTGAAGGTATTGTTATAACCATGGCTCAGGTCATGATCGTAACTGGCAAAAGCGCCGAACTGCTGGTGACAACTGGCGCAGGGAAAATTTCCATCCTTGCTTAGACGGCCATCGTGAAATAATTTTTTACCTAACTGAAAACCTTCTTCCGATAAACGGTTCTTTGCAAAAATATCGGTAGCCGGTTTTGGCCAGCCCTGCGGAATCTTAAATTCAAGCCAGGTAGGCTTTGGCTCCGGTGGTTTATTGCCAGCACCCACAAACAAGGCAAATAAGGCAATGCCAGAAAAAAGAGATATGATGATCCTTTTTTTCAAGCCTAATGATTGATAATGTTTTTGATGGAAAACATCTTACTGTAATTATCGGCAATTTTTTTTGCCAGTTCGCCCGGTGTAGTGCATACAGGATTCTCAGCTATTCTTATATCGTTGGGTTGTTGCCACCAACTTTCCAGGTCGGCTTCAATGATGATCTCGCTGGTTTTGCCTTCCCTTATATCGAGCGTCATGCCGGCCGGAAAATCAATCTGTAATTTCTTCAGCACATTATGGGTTCCTGAAAAACCACCGATATGGTATTCCACTTTATTGTTCACCACTTTTGATTGCGGGGATCTGCCTTCGATCTTCGCCATAACATACCCGCTGTTCCAGGTCCAGAACATATCGTTCAGCGGATCCAGCGGGCCGGTTTGTGCACCGCTTACATTCTTTAAACTGTCAACCCCTATCGTGAATAAAAGAGATTGATATGTATTGGGGTTTGCCACAAAAACAAAACTTAAAGAGGAAGGATCAGCGGCATTTACCAAATGATAGCTGTCAATTTCTTTAAAAATACCATCCGGAAACGCCAAGGCGATATTGCTGATATAATATTTGAATTTTGTTACAGTATAGGTTTCCGAAAACGGGTTGGTATAAACGGTGCTATCCAGTTGCAGGGGTTTGCCTTTAACGGTATTTACGAAACGGATCTTCAGCAGGCCGGGTTGTTGGGCAGAACAATTATTTTTCCGGAAACCGCCCAGGCAAAAGAATACCAGTAAAATCAGCGGTATGGATAAAGGCCTGTTCTTCATAAAAATATTTTACCAGGTATCCCGGCTTACTTTTTTGCGGAAGGATTTTAACGTACCTACTTTCTTCTTTATCTCGATTCTTTTTTCTTTCGATTCTTTGCTGGGCCTGGTGGCTTTCCGGGGTTTGGGTTTTATAAGCGCCTTGTTCACCAATGCATTCATTTTTTTTATGACCTGCTCCTTATTTCCCAATTGAGAGCGTTCGGCCTGGCTTTTTACCAACAGGAAACCATCGGCATTTATTTTATTGGCGAGTTTTTCCTGCAGCATCATTTTCTGATCTTCTGTAACCAGGTTTGAAGAACTGATATGCCAATAACCCTCTGCCATGGTCTCCACTTTATTCACGTTTTGACCCCCTTTTCCACCGCTTCGGGCTGTTTTAAATTTTATCTCGTCTGATATGTCCGTCATCCTGTCAAATTTACGCCGGAAATGTACGATTTTGGGCCCCGTATCCGTTTTATTTAAGGTTAATATTTCGGTAAGAACCAATTTTTATACATTTTTGCATGTAACCAACCGACAGGAAATGATCAAAGCCATTTACCAATCATTAACAGAGCGTAAACAGCAGCATAAAAAATCATTTGCCGTACTCATCGACCCCGACAAGGTGAACGACAGCAATATGAAAAAACTCATTGAGCTTGCTGTGGATGCCAGGGTTGATTATTTTTTGGTTGGTGGAAGCCTGGTCATCTCCAATTACCTCGATGAATGCGTTCAGTTCATCAAACGCAGTTGTAATATTCCTGTTATTCTTTTCCCCGGAAGCCCGAACCAGGTAAGTAAATACGCCGATGCATTATTGTACCTGTCTCTTATCAGCGGCCGCAATGCCGACCTGTTGATCGGCCAGCATGTTGTTTCTGCCCCGGTTGTTAAACAAAGCGGACTGGAAATTCTGCCTACCGGTTATATGGTGATCGATGGCGGGGCACCCACTACCGTTTCGTATATCTCCAATGCTACCCCCATACCTGCTGATAAAAATGAGATCGCCATGTGTACCGCCATGGCCGGCGAAATGCTGGGCATGAAACTCATTTACATGGATGCCGGCAGCGGGGCCAAGCGGGCCATTACGGAAGATATGATCCGGCAGGTGGCCAATGTTATTGAAGTACCCCTGATCATTGGCGGTGGGATCATTGAACCCGAAAAGGCTTATCTCAACTGCAAGGCCGGCGCCGATGTTATTGTGGTAGGCAATGCCATAGAAAAAGACCCCAACCTTATTAAAGAAATGGCAGCAGCAGTACATAGTGTGCCGGTGAAAGTGTGATATTTATTTGCCACTCTCTCTTTCTTTGTTTAGATTTATTATGCGTTTACGGCGGGTATTGTTTTATCTAACACGAATGCATGATAAGAGTTTTACAAACTTCTCTTTTGTTTTTCATATCATTCGCTTCTGCTCTTTCTGCAGGTGCACAGCATACGTATTTTCAAACCGGTGATATTTTTTTAGGGCAAGGCGGCGGCATCATTCAATGGCGTGATTCAAACGGGGTATTTATAAGAAATATCAATACCGGTGATGGGGGTGGAAATGGTACCGGAACAGGGCTTCGCTTTCATCCATTCACCGGCCAGTTATGGGTTACAAATTCCAATTTGCCCTTCGGCGGTACCCAAGGGATAAGAATAATAAATACAGATGGAACTCCCGGTAATACGATCGATGTTTCCGCTTACCAGGGAACACCTACATCAATAACATTCGACAAATCGGGAAATGCTTATGTAGGGGATCTTTGGAACCGGGTTATTGTAAAAGTTAATTCAGCAGGAACAGCCATAGTTGATCACTATACCATATCCACCGACAATTATGTATGGGGCCCCGAATGGGTTGAGATGGATTGTAATGACAGTATCATTTACTATACCAACCTCCGTGAACGGGTAAAACGATACAATATCGCTACACGCCAGCAGCTATCGGATCTTACCGACCTTACTGGCTCTGTTTCGTGGCTGTTTGCCATGCGGTTACTGCGTGATAACAGCATGCTGGTGGTAACTGCCGACCACTCGGTAGTACGATTGAACAGCACGGGAACGATCACCAAAACCTATGGGCCTACAAGTACCAATGCGTATTTTGGATTGGCAGTTACACCCAATGAAAAGTACTTTTGGGTTGGCGGACTGGCAGGTAACGGACCGATGCATAAATACGATATTGCCAGTGGTAACCTGGTAGACTCCTTTTTAGCATCACCTCTCCCGGGGATCAATATTCATGGTGTTGCTATTTATAAAGAAGAAGTGAAGAATTGTTTTTCAACCGATCCCAATACCGGAACCCTCATTACAAAAACCACCGTTTATCCCAATCCCTCAAAAGGTAATGTTACACTACAGACAGAGCTTACCGGTAAAACAACAATAAAGTTATATAATAGGGTTGGGCAGCCTGTTCTTTTACAGGAGCTTATCCTTCGCCCCGGAGATAAAACGCCCATTAACCTTCTTAATCTTCCGCCAGGCATTTATTACATGCAGCTGGTAAACGAAAAGGAAGTACGTTTGCAAAAAATAGTGGTTAACTAAAAGAAACCACGTACTTAAAATCATCAATCAATACTCAAATGATCCGTCAATTATTTTTATCCCTCGTACTTTTCCTAAGCATCCCTGTTTTTGGACAGGTAGCCGAACACAAGCCGGCGCAATACAATGTTAACGGAACTCTTTGGCAACAGCAAAGCGGTGAGTATAAAGCGCTGTGTTACCAGGCATTTAACCTGGCCCGGTTACGCCTGCAGGAAATCCTGATGACCAACAAAGACAGCATGCCGCTGGCTGTTATCACCGATGTGGATGAAACGGTTCTTGATAACAGTCCCAGTGCAGCCCGGGATATTTTAAACGGGAAAACCTATAACGAGGCCGACTGGAAGGTATGGGTTGACCTTGCTAAAGCCAATGCAATGCCCGGTGCCGTAGAATTTTTTAACTATGCCGCACAGCATGGCGTACAATGTTTTTATATCACCAACCGAAAAGAAGACCAGAAAGCAGCTACTATGAAGAACCTGCAGCAGCAGGGATTTCCGCAGGTGGATGAAATGCACGTAATGATGAAACAGGGATCCGTGAGTGACAAAGAACCCCGCCGGCAGGAAGTGGTAAAAAAATACAACACCGTTTTATTATTGGGTGATAACCTGAACGATTTTGATGACCTGTTCTTTGAAAAACCAGCGGCGGAAAGGAATGCGAATGTAGACAAGTCGCAGGCGTTTTTTGGAAGTAAATATATTGTACTGCCAAACGCTACTTACGGTGACTGGGAAGGTGCTTTATGGTATGGACAAAAACTAACCGCCGAAGAAAAGGATAAAGTGAAATGGGCTTCGTTGATCGGGTATTGAGTAACTGCAGGTTTTCACCTTGGCTGATAGAGAAAGGACCCGGGGCGAAAATTAAATCTGCTTAACTTCGGCTCTCCAATACATAACCCATTGCTTCGTTTTAATGCCCTTACCGGATTCCGTTGCCTGGCCGCCTGCCTGGTATTTTTTTATCACAACCGCAAATACTGGCGTGATCAATTGCATCCTGAAATTTTACGGCTGTTCAATGAATTCCATATTGGTGTGGCGCTGTTCTTTGTATTGAGCGGCTTTCTCATCGCTTATACCTATGCAGAAGAACCGATGCGTTCGGGTAAGGCGTATGCACGGTATATGTTATTACGACTGGCACGCATCATGCCGCTGTACTGGCTGGTGCTTACGGCCTTTTATCTTGATCCGGCCTTTGGTAAAGGCCGGTTTTCGTTCCTTACCTATTCGCTGTTCCATGGATTTTCGGATAAGCATAACCTGGTAGGCATCGCACAGGCATGGTCGTTGAATGTAGAGATGACCTTTTATTTTTTTGCACCCCTGCTTTGTTTGTTGCAACGAAAGCATTTGCTGTACCTGTTGGGCTCGTTGATATTTTTGTTTGGTATTAGCTGGGGCGCCGGTGAAGTATGGCACCGCATCAATGGAAACCCCGACCGCTTTTTTTACCCGTTGAAATTTATTTCCAACAGCATCTTTCCGGGCCGCTGCACCGAGTTTCTGGCAGGCATGTTATTAGCCGCAGCCCTGCGTAATAAACAAACGGCCTTCTTGGAAAAGATGCCGTACAAGACATGGATCGGCTTTTTGGGTATCCTTGTAGCAGCGTATGGCAGTGGTTTGTTCCAGTTAAACAGGTATGATTATGGATTTAATCATACCGGCGGTATGCTACTGCAAAAAATAGTACTGCCTTTCTTTGTGCTGTTATTATTGGCCGGACTGATCTATGAACGTACCTGGCTGCAATGGTTCTTCGCTTCCCGGCTGCTGGTATTACTGGGTAATGCATCTTTTGCATTCTATTTGGTACATATCAGTTATGTGAGTATAAAACTCAGGCAATACATCCAGTTGCCCGACCGGAACTTTATCCTGCTCTGGCTTATTTCCATTGCCGGTTACCTTGTTTTTGAAAAACCGGTTTATAATTGGTGCAGGAAGAGGTTGAAGGGATAAAGTATTTCTTATCCTATTTTTTAAGTAGTGGTATAAAAAACGCTACTCACAATGAGTAGCGTAAATACGGTTCAGTAACTGCAATTTTATTTCTGCTTCTCCACCCTTGTCGGCGTATCCTTCCCGCTCACAATGGTTTTGCTGCTGATGGCAATGGCTTTAATGATCTCGGCCATATTATTCATATCCAGCGTACCGATTTCATCGCTTTGTTTGTGGTAATTGGGTTCGTTGTTGGGCGCTTCTTCCATTTTAGAAGTAGAGATGGTATGGGCAGGCACGCCCAGTTCGGCCAGGGTGGCGTTATCGCTGCGGTAAAATAAGTTCTGTTTGGGATAGGGGTCGGGCTCAAAATGAAATTTAGATCCTTCCAGGTTGCGCTGCAATATCTTTCCCATATCGCTTTTTTCGTAACCGGTAATGTAGGCGCTGTTGGTGCCCCATTTGCTTTCGGTGCCGATCATTTCAATATTGAACATGGCCATCACTTTATCCGGATTCATCTGTTTGCTGAAGTAACGGCTGCCAAAACCACCGATCTCTTCGGCGGTAAAGGCAACAAACACCAGGGTGCGTTCATTGTTCTTTGCTTCGCTGAAATATTTTGCCAGCATCATTACGGCCGTAGTTCCGGCAGCGTCATCGTTGGCGCCGTTGTAAATACTGTCCTGGTTCTTATCGGGCTTGCCAATACCTAAATGGTCGTAATGTCCGCTGAATACAACGTACTCGTCTTTTTTGCTCTTGCCCGGTATCACACCTACCACGTTCTTCAGTTTCTGGGCGGTTTGTTCGTTCTTTACATACAGGTTAAAAGAAGATGGATTAAGGTTTGCAGTTAAAACCATCACCTGCGAAACCGCAGAAGGGAATTTGGCATTGCCGGCAAAACGCTGCATGCTCTTAAAACGGCGGGCATGAGCCGTATCCACCAGAATCAATACATTCTTTTCCAGGTCGAATAAGGGGAATATCACCTTGTTGAACGTGTCGGTTGCTTTTACAATTACTACCTGGTAATCTTTTAACGAATTAATGGTTATTTCAGCAGCAGTTGTATTCACTGCAATATTATCGGCTGTAAGTGCTTCGTTGCCGATCATGCCTTTCACTTCCACGGGTTTGCTTTTGGTCATGGCAAATTCCTGGAAATAGCTGCTGGCGTTACCCATGAATTTCAGTTTGCTCTTTGCAAATTCCGCAGCGATAAAATCAGCGGCTTTGTCAATGCCCGGGGTAAAGGTCTTTCGGCCCTGCATATCATCGGCCGAAAGGATGCGTTCTATACGGTCCACCTCCGCCGCGTTAATGATCTTATCAATGTTCTGGGCAAAAGAAAACAGGCTTATTGAGCCTGTTGCGATGGTTAAAAGTAGTTTCTTCATTTTTAATTCTTCATTTTTAATTTTACAGACTCATCATCTCCTTAAACTTCACCGCCTGCCTCCGGCTTACTTCTATCTTTTCGCCGCCGTGTAATTCAAGCAGCAGCCCGCCGTTGAAATAAGGTTCTATCTTTTCGATCATGCGCAGGTTAACAATATGTTTCCGGTTGGCACGAAAGAAAACCTTTTCATCCAGTCTTTCTTCCAGTGCATTCAGCGATTTTAAGATGAGTGGTTTATAAGCGCCGAAGAATACCTTGGCATAATTGCCCACGCTTTCAAATAATCTTACTTCACCCAGTTTCACAAACCAGCAGCGTTCACCGTCTTTCACAAAAACCTGGTCGTTCTCGGTTAGTGTACCCCGGTTGATGCCCGCCATGGCGGTAGCCAGTTCTTTTTCTTCTGCCAATTGCAGTTTATGAATAGCATCGGCAAGTCGTTTTGGTTCAACCGGCTTCATCAGGTAATCGAGTGCATTTACTTCAAAAGCCTTTAAAGCATATTCGTCGTAAGCGGTGGTAAATATCACATGGGGGGCGCTGTCTAATTCGGTCAGCATATCAAACCCGGTTTTGCCCGGCATCTGTATGTCGAGGAAGATTAGATCGGGCGACATGCTTTCGATCTTCTCCAGTCCCTCGGCAGCATTGGCCGCTTCGCCTACCACTTCAATTTCAGGGAACTCCATGAGGAGTTTCTTCAGCTCATTTCTTGCCAGCCTTTCATCATCAATGATCAATGCCTTTTGCATAGTATCAAAATTTTTGTTGCGTTAAGTTATATGGTTACCGGGAGGGAAACCTTGGATTCCACCATGCCGCCTTCAATATTCTTTATTTCAAAAACGGCCTTGCCCTGGTACATCAAATTTAATCTATCCTGCGTGCTTTTTATACCAAAACCATCGCCATTTATATTTCCGTTCAGGTGGCCGGTATTTTGAACCAGTAATTCCAGGTGCTGATCGGTGAACCCGGCTACGATCCGTACAACACCGCCGTTTATCAGTTTGCTGATGCCGTGTTTGATGGAATTCTCTACCAGGGTCTGCAGCATCATGGGCGGTACGGGTTGTTCCAGGGTGTCTTTATCAATATCCATTTCCACCTTCAGCCTTTCTTCAAAGCGCATCTGCTCCAGCGCCAGGTAATCCTTTACAATATCCAGTTCGCTTTGCAGGGTTACTGTTTCTGCTTTTTCGGCCTGCATACTGCTGCGCAGGATATTACTCAGCTCGGTAATGGCACGGCGGGCACGGGTAGGGTTCTCATCTACCAAGGCACGTATACTGTTGAGTGAGTTGAAAATAAAATGCGGATTGATATGCGACTTGATGGTCTTCAGTTCCAGTTCTTTTACCGTGGATTCCAGTTTGAGCCGGTCGAGCTGGTCTTTCCGGTTCTTTTCCACGTAGTGATAAACAATGTAGATGAGCATCCAGATGGCAACCAGCAGCAGGTTGTAATAAATACTTACCAGGTCAGATTTGTTCTGGAATATCCATTCGCCTCTTTTATTACGGTACCAGCCGGTATTCTTTTTTATTTCAGATATGCCTTTTTTAATAGAGCTGTCTGTTATTAAGTTAGGATCTTTATAATAAGTAAGTGAAGTGAGGCCGTATTGTTCCTCCATCTTTTTTGCTTTCTCCAGCCGCTTGTTGATCACATATTTGTCGTAGGAATAACCGGAACGGGATTCAATAAAATTATCTGCATAAAACAAGGCCACGCCCGTGGCGCCAACACAGATGATGAAAAGCGGAACAATGCGGTTGATGGAAAGTTTTAGCCAGTTAGTTCTTTTTAAAATAAGACGGGCAGTATGTGTAACTAAAATGCCTACCACTAAGAAAATGCCAAGGCTGATGAGGTTCTCTTTTTCGCCACCCTGTTCTTTCAGGCGGTCGCCAAATACCACAAAATTGAAGTACAAAATGATGAGCCCCCACAAGCCCCAACCGGTTATCTGGCATAACCAATATCTTACATTTGTTTTACTCATGCTCCAAAATTACCCTCCAATATAGTGAAAATACGGTTGGATGTGATTAATGGCGAAATGAGGGGCTGAGAGGTTGAAAATGTCAGCAGGTTATGACAAATGAGACTGGCTATTTTATACCGTCTGTACCCATGCCTACTACGAAAGAATTAGTTTTAGTGATTAATGATTAGTTTTACAAGATCGATAAAGCATAGTTCATGGCTAACCCCAATTTAAATAGTGAATCTGACTTTTTAAAGCCTGCCGACAGGGAGTTTGAGAACAGCATCCGGCCTTCGGCCATTGATGATTTTTCGGGCCAGTCGCAAATCATTGAGAATATTACCATCTTTATAAAAGCCGCCAAAATGAGGGGCGAAGCGCTTGATCATATCCTTTTCCACGGCCCGCCCGGATTGGGCAAAACAACCTTGTCTAGAATTGTGGCAAACGAACTGGGGGTAAGTATAAAAGAAACAAGTGGCCCTGTGATTGAAAAGCCCGGCGACCTGGCAGGCCTGCTCACAAACCTGGAAACAAACGATGTTCTTTTTATTGATGAGATACACCGGTTGAGTACGGTGGTTGAAGAATATTTATATGCGGCGATGGAAGATTACCGCATTGACATTATGATCGACAGCGGCCCCAATGCAAGAAGTGTGCAGCTCAATCTTAATCCGTTTACATTAATAGGGGCTACTACCCGAAGCGGATTGCTTACGGCTCCGCTGCTTTCCCGTTTCGGCATCAAATCAAGACTGGAATATTACGATGCGGTTACACTAAGAAATATCATTCAGCGTTCTGCAAAAATTTTAAATACAAAGATTACCAGTGATGCGGCAACTGAGATAGCAGGAAGAAGCCGTGGCACTCCACGTATTGCAAACGGGTTACTTCGGCGGGTAAGGGATTTTGCACAAGTATTGGGTAATGGTGTGATTGACCTTAGCATTACCGAACATTCTTTAAAGGCACTGAATGTAGACAGGCACGGCCTGGATGAAATGGACAACCGCATTCTTTCCACCATCATTGAAAAATTCAAGGGCGGCCCGGTGGGGATCACTACAATTGCTACGGCCGTTGGGGAAGAAACAGGCACGCTGGAAGAAGTGTATGAACCTTTCCTGATACAGGAAGGTTTTCTGCAACGAACATCACGAGGCCGGGAAGCCACGGCAAAAGCCTATGAACATTTGGGAAAGAAAGGACCGGGAGGAGGCAGCAGCCTGCTTTTCCCGGATACTAAATAATGCCTGCCGCCGTTAAACTTCTGTATTCCATCTTTGTCTGAGATACTCAACCTTTTTTATGCGACCATTCATTACTGCTGTTGCTGTTTGTATTTTTATTTCATCCTGTAAGAAAGATGAAACTACACTTACTCCCATAACGCCGCCCACGCCCACCACGATGTATTTTCCGCCAATAGGCAGCGATACCTGGGAAACAGTATCTGCTCAATCATTAGGCTGGGATGTGACCAAACTGAATGAAGCGGTTGATTATGCCGGAACAAAGAACACGTACGGGCTTATCATTTTATACAAGGGAAGAATAGTGACCGAGAAATACTGGAATAACTGGACCATGAACACGGTTTATTACATAGCCTCGGCAGGAAAAAGCGTGACCGCATTTTTAGCAGGCATTGCCCAACAGGAAGGACAACTGAACATCAACAATAAAACAAGTACGTATTTAGGTGCAGGATGGACGTCGGCCCCCCTGGGAAAAGAGAACCTCATCACCGTAAAGCATCAACTGACCATGACAACCGGGCTGGAATATAATGTACCCGATGATGATTGTATTACACCCGCATGCCTTACGTATAAAGCAGATGCCGGTTCTTTCTGGTATTACTATAATGCACCGTACCGGCTGATGCAGGATGTGATTGCAAATGCTACATCCACCAACTACAATACCTACACCAAAACAAAACTGGCCGATAAGATCGGGATGAAGAATTACACCTGGTTCAATTATGTTTTATGGCTCAACAGCCGGGATATGGCCCGTTTTGGGTTGCTTACGCTTAACAAGGGAACCTGGAACGGCAATACGCTCATGACCGACCAGGCTTATTTCAATGCCATGACGAATACCTCGCAAAACCATAACCAGTCCTATGGTTACCTGTGGTGGTTAAATGGCAAATCTTCCTTCATGGTTCCAACGCTTACCCTGGTCTTTCCGGGCGCTTTAAATTCTTCTGCTCCGGCCGATATGATCGCAGCACTTGGGAAGGGCGATAAAAAGATCTA
>DAOLIP010000076.1:0-17467 GCA_035328475.1 Ferruginibacter sp. | reverse complement strand
GTCGGCTGATTTTAATTAATTTTAGTTCATGAAAAAATCAATAGCCTTTTTTATCTCTTTGATTGGATTTGTAGGCGTTATCAAAGCGCAAACCATATTAACCCCGGTTGATGCCGAAAGCAAGGTTCATTTCGTGATCAAGAATTTTGGTATTAAGACCGGGGGTGATTTCACCGGGCTGAAAGGCAACATAAAATTTACCGCGGAAAATTTAGCCGCCAGCAGTTTTGATGTTATCGTTGATGCCAATACGGTTGACACGGATAACGACAGCCGTGATGAACACCTGCGCCAGTCTGATTATTTTAATGTAGCCACTTATAAAACCATTCAGTTTAAAAGTACCCGGATCGTTAATTCAACCGTGGCCGGCAGGTACTATGTATATGGCGATCTTACCATTAAGGGTGTTACAAAGCCGGTTGAATTTGGATTTGGTGTTACGCCCAAAAACGGCGGGTATGTTTTTGATGGTGAGTTCGGTATCAACCGCAGGGATTTTGGCGTGGGAGGAAGCAGTATCTCCATGTCGGATAAACTAACGGTTTCCTTATCGGTATTTGCAAAGAGATGATCTCTTTAACAATTCCTTTCTTTGTAATGACAGCATATTACGCATGCTTGTTATCTTTGCCCGATGCCTGAATTATTACGGATCTTTGGATGGGGCCTTCTTATCAGTTTCCTGGGTTCATTACCGCTGGGTACACTTAACGTGGCTGCCATGCAGATCGGTATACAGGAAAGCATAGCAAATGCGATGTACTTTTCTTTTGGTTCTTTATTGGTAGAGATGATTTATGTACGGATATCGCTGGTGGGCATTGATTGGGTACGCAAACAGGAAAAACTGATGAAGGCAATGGAATGGATCACGCTCGTGATCATTATTGCTCTGGCGGCAGGAAGTTTTATTGCAGCGATGAGGGATGGCGCCACTGAAAAAAATGTGATCCTGCAAAACAATATGCACCGGTTCCTGCTGGGTATGTTCATGTGTGCCATTAACCCGGTGCAGATCCCTTTCTGGTTTGGGTGGAGTACGGTGTTGTTTTCAAAAAAGATACTGGAGCCCAGGCAAAGCCATTACAATATTTACATAACAGGCATAGGACTGGGTACGCTGGCAGGTAATGCCGTTTTTATTTTTGGAGGTAAATGGCTGGTTGAGCGGATTGCCAACAGCCAGGAATATTTAAACTGGGTGATCGGCAGCATTTTCGCCATCACGGCCATTATCCAGGCCATAAAGATGATCCGTCATAAAGATGCGGTGCATAAATTCACCCATTCGGATGAAGAGAATAAAACGTAAGGGGTGCTTCCCGGTAAGAACTAATCCACTATAAATAAACTGCAGCCATTTTCCGACCGGCTCCGGTGAGCTTCACAGTTATCACCCACGTGATAGGTCATGCCTTTTGACAGAATGAATTCCCTTCCATCTTCCAGTTCGGTTATCATTTCGCCGCTGATGCAGTAAATGATATGCCCTTTTTTGCACCAGTGGTCCGCAAAATAACCGGCAGAGTATTCCACCATCCTCACCCGGATATCGCCCATTTTAAAAATCCGCCAGGTGGCATTGCCGGAGGTTCCTGTTCGTACTTCCTTTTCCACAGCAGACCAATCCAGTGTTTGAAAGGGAAATTCTTTTATATTCATCATGGGAATTTTGTAACTCAAAATTGATAAAATGTCCTTTCAGAAAAAATATTATTTGACTGGGCAAGTTTGTATTTTTGAAGACTCATGTTGTATTCCATTATTGATATTGAAACCACCGGCGGACATGCTTCGGCAAACGGCATTACCGAAATTGCTGTGTACGTACATGATGGGGAAAGAGTGGTAAGGCATTTTGAGACCCTGGTAAATCCCCAACAATCCATCCCAGGATATATTACAGCACTTACAGGTATTGATGATAATATGGTGGCGGATGCACCGGCCTTTGATGAGATAGCGGATACGCTTTTTGAAATACTGGAAGAAACAGTATTTGTTGCACACAACGTGAACTTTGATTATTCTTTTGTTAAGCACCAGCTTAAACAATCGGGTTATGAACTTACTGCAAAGAAACTGTGTACGGTCCGCCTGGGACGAAAAGTATTCCCCGGCCTGCCCTCATACAGCCTGGGAAATCTCTGCCGTTCCTTAAAGATCAATATTGAAAACCGGCATAGGGCAGGGGGAGATGCCAAAGCAACGGTGAAGTTGTTTGAATTTATGCTAGCCAGCGGCGGCCAGCAGCATATTGACCAGATGCTTAAAAAGAGTTCGGCAGAGCAATGGTTACCGCTTAACCTTGAAAAAACAGTCATTGATAAACTGCCAGGCCGGCCCGGCGTTTATTATTTTCATAACAATAAAGACAAGATCATTTATGTAGGAAAGGCCATCAACCTTAAGAAAAGGGTGAGCAGTCATTTTACACATAATGACCCCGACCCCAAGCGCCAGAACTTTATACGCAACGTACACAAGGTCTCTTACCGGCAATGCGCCACCGAACTGGAGGCCATCGTTCTGGAAAGTACCGAAATAAAAAGATTGTGGCCCCGGTATAATAAAAGCCAGAAACAGCCCAACCAGCGGTTTGCACTTTATTCTTTTGAGGATAACAAGGGTTATTTACGGCTTGCCATCGACAAAAAGAAAAAGAACCTGCCGGCGCTGTATAATTTCAACCTGCTGAATGAAGGGTTGATAATGGTGAAAAAGATGGTGGAAGAATTTGAGTTGGATGCAAAACTTTGTTTCCTGGATAAAACGCCTTTTACCAGTAAAGAACAAAAAGACCTTGACCCGCCAGTGATCTACAATACAAAAATGAAACGGGCCATCGACGCACTGAATGAGAGCCTGCCCACTTTTGCATTGGTGGATGAAGGCCTTGCAGCAGAAAATAAACTATGCCTGCTTATTGAGCGGGGCAGTTTCTGGGGAATGGGCTACCTGCCCAAATCCTATCCCGTTGCTTCTACAGGGGAACTGAAGAATTTCCTGGATCCTTATGCCGACAATGATTATATCCGCAACAATATTTATTCATTTGCAGCAGCCAATCCTGAAAAGAAAGTATTACTGAACAGGTAAAATCACATTCATTGCACACGGCACACTATAATCTTAAGATACAAAAACGGATCGCTGCTTTATCGGTCATCCTGCTCATCATAAAAACGATCGCCTGGTATGTAACCGGTTCGGTTGCCATTTTAACCGATGCTTTTGAAAGTATCGTGAATGTGGTGGCAGGATTCATCGGGGTATACAGCCTCTATGTTTCTGCCAAACCAATAGACAGGGATCATCCTTACGGCCATGGCAAGGCTGAATTTATTTCTGCCGCCATTGAAGGAACCATGATCAGCATTGCCGGGATCATCATCATTTATGAGGCGTTGAATAATCTCCTACATCCTCATGTAATAAAAAAACTGGATTATGGAATTATGCTTACTGCTGCCACGGCAGTGATCAATTACATTGCAGGTTATTACTGCGTTAAAACGGGAAAGAAAAATAATTCGCTGGCGCTTGTCTCCAGCGGCAAACACCTGCAGTCTGATACCTGGACAACCCTGGGCATTGTTTGCGGACTGGTTCTGATGCTGGTTACAAAACTTACCTGGGTAGACAGCGCCGTAGCGATCCTTTTTTCTCTTTTCATTATTTATACAGGCTATAAAATTCTGCGGAGTTCGGTGGCCGGCATCATGGATGAAGCCGATACGGCCTTGCTGGATAAGCTGGTGCATATGCTTAATGCCAACCGCAAAGAGAACTGGGTTGACCTGCATAATCTCCGCATCATTAAGTACGGCAGCAGGCTGCACCTCGATTGTCATCTTACCGTTCCCTGGTACCTGAATGTTCACCAGGCGCATGAAGAGATAGATGCATTATCGGGCCTGGTTAAAAAAGAATTCGGCGAATCGGTGGAGCTATTTGTTCATTCAGATGGCTGTCTTGATTTTTCCTGCCAGATATGTACCAAAACAGATTGTGCGGTACGTAAACATGTGTTTGAGAAAAAAGTGGAATGGACGATGGAAAATATTTTAAGTAATAATAAACATCGGATACCCGGTCCGTCGTCCGCAGGCATTTGAGAGTGAATGCAGTTTCTTTATTTAATTATTACTTCGTGAGTGATTACCGCTTTGTATCCTTGTATCATCGTATTTAAAGAGATAGGTATAGTTTAACGGATCTCCGCCCGGCCAGGAAGGTTCATTATCATTGCCGTTACCGGTTGCATGGTTATGGGTAAGTACCACATTCGTCATTTGGGTGGGGGTACTGCCCCTTAACCAGGCCATGACGAAACCGGTAATAATATTGTTCTTTATATATACCCCGTTAGCACTTCCGTTATTCAATGCAGTAAAGTCGATGCCTACAAAAGGTTCTTTGCCGGGCGCTGCGGTGATGGTGTTCTTATAAATGGTGAGGTTGGTTATTACCGGATCGTTGGTGCCTTCACTGATGATGAGAATACCGCCGGCTGTACCCGAGCCATTTCCGAAACCAAGATTGGTGAACAGGTTCTTTTGGATCACACAATTGGAGATAATGGTTCCGCTTCTTGTATTGAATTGCACACCGCTTGATACATTGTTCAGTATGTTATTTTCAACAATGGCTGTTTCGGTATCAAACTCAAATATGATCCCGCTTTCGTATTTGCTGTTCAGCGATGTGCGGCTCATGGTATTATCGTGTATCCAGGCGCAGAAGGCATAAGTTCCCTTTGTGTTGTAATTAAGATCAATACTTCCCTGGATGGTGTTGCCATAAATCTCCAGTCCCTGGATGTTAAACAGTTCAATGCAAAAATCCCAGCCGCTTTCACCGGGGTAGTTTCCGCCGAAGGGGATCTTCGTGAGAACATTATTATAGATCTTACAACCTCTTAAATACCCATCATTCATGTATTTGATGGGCCAGCCGTTAAAGCCTTCGGGTCTTTTATTCTGAATAATGCTGTTATTGTAGATCAGCATTCCGTCCTGGCCGCCAATATTCAGACAACCCCTTCCGTAAATTCCTGTTGAAAGATTGTATGCGGCACAATTGTTCACTACGTTATCGTGAAAACTATTACCGGTGCTGTATGCGGTAACTGGTGGGGCGTCTGCGAGGTCATTCCGGGCGCTGAACAATACCCCCCTGTCTTTAAAATCAACGATGGTACAGTTATGAATACTCACATTACTTCTTCCTTTTACCCAAATGGCCCAATAGGTAGAAAGATTTTGCCCGTCAAATTTCAGGTTGCTGATATGCTGGTTTCCATTGGTGCCCTCGGGTGAACTAAGCGACAACAGCTCAATAAAGTTTGTGGTTAACGTACTCCTGATGATGGAAGTAACGCCATCCCCTTCAATACTTACACCAACAGCCAGGGAACATTGCAGCGTTTCGGTATACGTGCCTGCATTTACATGAATGATATCTCCGGCAGTAGTTACAGTAATGGTTGCCTTGCTGAGTGTTTTCCACGGATTGCCGGCTGATCCATCGCCGGTAGCATCATTGCCGGCGGGACTTATATAATAGGTGGTAGCCATACCGGTAATGGAAAGAAAACATACCAGAACAAGCGTTAGCCCAAGAAAGCCTGTACGTCTTTTTAAATAAGATAAAATAATTTCCATCAGAACGATCTGGTTACAAAAAATATTCAAGGGGAAATAATACTGGATTTCTGCCGGTCAGCAGGTATTGGAAATTCCTGAACGAAAATGATACACAATATAAAACTATAAACTGTAATATCCACCATTGATCTTGATTTTACAAAAGGATAATGCAGCCGGAATTTTTAGTGGTGATAATCAGTTTGTTGGAATACAAAGGATTCCAGGCGGGCTTGTGTTGGCCCCGGCCAGACTGCAAAAAGAACAGCCACTCCGATCATGCCCGGAATGGCTGTTCAATAAAGACATGTATTTTATCAGCGGCTGATGGTATTGTATACAACCGTTTCGTCGGCCGTAAACAACCTTATGTAGTAAACTCCGGCGGGCATGGCTGGAATATTCTTTGAAACAGAATTAAATCCTGCCTGTAATTGTACAGGTGTATTCAAAAGTATTCTTCCGGTAGCATCAATCACCGACAGGTTTGCTGTTTGTGCTTTCAGGCTGTTTATCGTCATCACAGCGGAGCCATTGGGTGCAGAAATATTTACATATCCGAAACTGACAGATCGGTTTTTCTTGTTGTTGACCATTACTACCTTGCTGTATTCAAAGCTGCCGTCAAGGTCAGTCATTACAAGCCGGTAAAAGTTATTTCCATCCACCGGGGATGCGTCGGTGAAGTTGTATCTCACTTCAGTAGTAGAGAAACCGCTTGCACTTACCCGGCCGATGACGGTATAATTTCTTCCATCGGTGCTTCTTTCAATAGTGAAGTATGCGCTATTTATTTCAGAAGCGGTATTCCAGCTGAGAATATTTTTACCTGCACTTTCTCTGGCTGTAAAATCAATGATGATCACCGGCAATGATACCGAACCAAATTCTTTATAGCCTCCATCGGGTGCAGCTCCTACAAATGGAATTCCTACGTTGATACCGGCATCAATCAACGGAGAAGTGCCCTGTAAACGGAAATCGGTTGCAGAAACAAATAATGGATTAAGCGCCCGGTTGTTGTTGTAAGTATAGTTGACCGGGTTGCCGCCTGGCCAGGATGGAACGTTACCGTTACCATTATTATATGCATTATTATGTGTTACTGTCATGCCGGTTATATGTGTGTTGCCTGCGCCGCTGGTGCCTTTTAACCAGGCATCCCCAAAGCCCACCACTATGTTATTGCGCACATTGATGTTATTGCCGCTTGCTGTTGGCGCTGCCATCGAAGTAAAGTCTATGGCGATCCAGGGCGCATCGCCTGCCTTTGCAACAATGGTATTGTTATAAATATCCAAGCCCTGAATCTGCGGATCGTCTGTTCCTTCGCTGATAACGGTAATGCCGGCAGCGGTACCCACACCATTTCCCTGGTAAACATTGGCAAACAGGTTACGCCGGATGATATTGTTTGAAAGCACACTGTATCCCCCTGCAGGAGCCGGGGTTTCAGGATTATTACCGCCGGTGTTATTCACGCCACGGGTGTTGAACTGAACACCGCTGCATACATTATTAAATGAGTTGTCTTCTATCAGTATTGATTCGGTCCTGAACTCCAGGATGATACCGCTTTCAAAATTGCTGTTCAGCGTGGAATGATTCAATGTATTGTGGTGTATCCAGGCACAAAAGGCATAAGAGCCTTTACGGTTATAATTAAGGTCGATACTTCCCTGGATTGTGTTGTTATAGATTTCAATTCCCATGATGTTGAAGAATTCGATGGCAAAATCCCAGTCACCATTCTCTCCGGGATATGAGCCAACGTACGGAGCTTTGGTAAGTGTGTTGTTGTAGATCTTTACGCCTTTCAACCAGCCTTCGTCCCAGTATTTAATAGGCCAGCCGTTCTTAAAATTTGGCCGCTGTGTTTGTACAAGGGTATTGTTGTAGATCTCCATTCCCTGCTGTCCGCCAATATTCAGCAAACCGGCTCCATAATTACCGGTATTGGCAGCGGAGTTCAATACGGTGTTGTTATAAAATTTATTTCCGGTGGCATAATGGCCCGGGTCAGAATGCGGGTCGGTTGCATCGTTGCCATCGAAGATCACCCCACGGTCTTTGAAATTGATGATCCTGCAATCGTGGATAACCACATTGCTTCTTCCGGTGATCCAGATTGCTATCCAGGTCTTGTACGTGGTTTCATTTACATACTGGCCATCGAATGTGATACCGGATATGCTTTGATTGCCATTGGTGTCCTGGCCGGAACTAAGGGTAAGTAAAGTGGTCCATTGTCCGGATACGGTACTTACTACAATAGTAGAAGCGTATCCTTCTCCTTCAATACTTACGCCAACCGGCAGGGATGATGATTGCGTTTCGGTATAGGTGCCGGCTACCAGGTGAATGGTATTGCCAGCGCCGGTGACCGTACTGGTTGCCTTTTTTAGTGTTTTCCACGGGTTGGCCAGCGTGCCGGTGCCTGAAGCATCATTGCCCAGGGGGCTTACATAATAGGTGGTGGCAAAGGAGGCGATGGTAAGAAAAAGAACCATGGCCGTTGTTAAGGTAAATGCAGGTGCAGTTCTTCTTACGAAAAGTAAATTAGTTTTCATTGGGACATTTTGGTTTTTAACGGATATTGATAAAGCCTGTACTTAATAAAATAAACACCGGCGATATTTCATTTACAAAATTTGCAAATCAGAAAATAAAAAAGACTAGTAGTACAAACATCTTTTTTGTAGAGGAAGATCTAAAACGATATAATACATGTACACTTAATGGCATACGGGTACTGTATCTGAAGACAACCTCAAATTTTCAAACCTGACTTCTATTTTGCAGGATAGGGTAGCCCGGGTAGCGGGCTCTTAAAGTCAATAGTTTACTGTGGCTGAGATATTACTATCCGGTACAGGTAAACAACAATAAGTTTTTTGAATTGGAACAGTTGCAGGAGTCGGGCAACTTAAATTTCCTTAACAGGTACATTTTAGTTTTCATAGGATTTTAATTATGCTTTGAACACAGATTGCGGAATGTTATCCAAAATCATACCATACTTGTAATGGAATCAAATTTATTCTGTATTGATAAAGTACGGCATTCATCTGCGATGATTCACGCTTGTATAAATGGAACGGAAACGTTTTTTTTAATATTTTAAAAATGGGCCAGTATTTATCCAGATGCTGTTCACAAAAGTGTGAACAGGCATTTATACGACAACGATCAGTAAGAAAGCACGTAGAAGATTTACGAGATAGGCCAGGTTAATTTAATATGAAACCCTGTTAATGTAAAATCAGTTTCATAATTAGCGGGTATCACTGCGTACTTTTTTTACCACGGTTTCCTGTCTGGTAAATATCTGTACGAAATATATACCGGCCGGCAATGGCGGCGTATTCCTGCTGTACGTATTGATGCCTTTCTGTAATTGTATCTCTGTCTTGAATACGATCCTGCCATTCATATCGGCTATCGAAAGCCCGGCCGACATGGCTCCCGGGCTGCTGATCTGAAGGGTAGCAGTGCCCGAAGTCAACGCTGTATATCTTATATCAATTTGCTGACCTTTGTTTGTATTAATGGAAATGACCTTACTGTATTCCGAATGACCAGACTTATCTGTCATTACCAGGCGATAATAATTAATGCCATTCAGCGGATCCATGTCTGTAAAATAATAGTTTAGCGCTGTAGTTGAAAAACCATGGGCATTTACACGGCCTATCGGGTCATAAACAACCGCATCACTGCTTCTTTCAATAATAAAATAGTCGCTGTTGGTTTCTGAAGCCGTGGTCCATTGAAGAAGGTTCTTACTGCCGGCATTTCTTCCTGAAAATTCCATCAGCTTAATGGGCAATGGCGGACCAGAATTAAATTCTGCATAACCCATATCCGGAGCATTGCCGGTAAAGGGTAAGCCGATATCAATTCCCATGTCTATCACCGGCGAAGTTGCCTGTAAGCGAAAATCAGTTACTGAAACAAACAGCGGGTTTACACTTAAATTATTATTGTATGTATAACTGGCCGGGTTTCCTGCAGGCCATACCGGTGCATTACCGCTGCCGTTATTGAATGCATCGTTGTGTGTTACCACCACATTGGTCATGGCTGTGTTGGGGAAACTGCCTGCCAGCCAGGTATAGGTAAAACCCGTTGCAATATTGTTGCGCACATTCACATTGACGGCATTGCCGTTTTCCTGGTTCGAAAAATCGATGCAGGTGATGGGCGCTGCGCCGGTCTTTGCAACAAAGGTATTGTTGTAGATATTCATGCCATTGATCTGCTGATCATTTCCGCTTTCACTAAGAACAACCACCCCGCCTGCAGTTCCTGAACCGTTGCCATAATATAAATTTGAAAAAACGTTATTGCGGATGGTATTGTTAAGTAAGTAACTGAATCCACCCGTTGGAATTCCCCCGCCCGGATTAGGGAAGCCTCCATCATTATTCACCGGCCGGGTGTTGAACTGAACGCCGCTGGATACATTATTCAGTACATTATTTTCGATCAGTACTGATTCCGTGCGGAACTCTAAAACAATCCCGCTTTCGAAGTTGGTATTGGCAGGCGTTCGGCCAAGGGTGTTGTGATGTATCCATGCACTGAATGCATAAGAGCCTTTGCGGCAGAAATTGATATCAATACTTCCTTTGATGATATTATTGTAGATCTCAAGTCCTTCCACATTGATGAATTCAAGACAAAAATCCCAATCGCCGTTCTGCCCCGGGTATGTGCCTTTGTATGCAGCCTTGGTAAGTGTGTTATTATATATCTTCACCCCTTTGAGCCAGCCATTGTTCCATGGCTTAATGGGCCAGCCGTTCTTAAAATCAGCACGCTGGTCCTGTATCATAGTGTTGCCATAGATCTCCATGCCCATTTGTGAGCCGATATTCAGCAGGCCTGTTCCGAAGTTGCCGTTGTTTTCGGCGGAGTTCAAAACGGTATTGTTGTAAAATTTATTTCCCGTAGCGTAATGCCCGGGATCGTAGATGGGATCATTGGCATCATTGCCGTCGAACACAACGCCCCGGTTAATGAAGTTTATGATCCTGCAGTTGTAGATCGATACATTACTTCTGCCGGTAACAAATATGCCGATCCATGTTCTATAATTGGTCTCATTCACATACTGGCCGTCGAAAGTAAGGCCGGATACAGCTTGATTGCCATTGGTATCATTTGGCGAGTCGAGTGAAAGCAGGGTAGAGAACTGGCCGGTCATATCGCCCTTAATGATCGAAAGTGCGTTGCCTGCCCCTTCAATATTTACCCCTACTGCCAGAAATGATTCCTGTGTTTCAATATAAGTACCGGGATTAACATGAATGGTATTACCGGGAGCCGTTACGCTTTGGGTTGCTTTGCGTAATGTTTTCCAGGGATTACCCATGCTGCCATTACCGGATGCATCATTGCCATTTGGATCAATGTAGTAAGTAGCTCCAAAACAAATGGAAAAACTTAATAACAATAAAACAGTAACACTATATTTTTTTAAAAAAGATAAACGCATGCCTGTAGAATAGTTTTATTCTGTTAAGAAAATAAATAAATAAATTTTCGCAGGGAATTCTAAACGTTGCTTGTGTATCTTGAGTAAGCGGTAAAAGTGATCAAAGGAGTTGGACTGAACGGCGCTTTTTCAGTATTGAATCAGTGCTGTTCCCGAAGCAGGCAAATGGCGTGCCACAGTTTTCCGGGATCAGCAGAAATAAGGAGATGCAATATACTTATTGTTCGATTAATTTGGCCACCCCAAAGGCAGCAGCGGCGGCCAGGGCCCCGATCATGGTTACTTTGAATGCGCCCCACAACGGGTTAATACCGGTGACCCTGCTTTTAAAATAGCCAAAAATGAACAGGCAGATCAGGGTGGCCACTATAGAAATTTTGAGGGCCTCAACAGAATCGGAAATAAAAAAATACGGGCTTAGGGGGATGATGCCGCCGAGTACATACGATATGCCGATATTCAATGCACTTTTGGTTGCTCTTTTTGGATCAGGCTTATCAAGCCCCAATTCATACTTCATCATAAAATCAACCCAACGGTCTTTGTCTTTGGCAATTTCTTCTGTGGCCTGTTCCTGGAGGGCAGGGCTTAGCCCGATGTTGGCAAAAAATTCTTTTGTTTCTTCTATTTCTTTATGACGCAGATTTTCCACTTCATCGTATTCCCGTTTTACTTCGCTTTTATAATGATCCTGTTCTGTTTTACCTGCCAGGTATCCACCCAGTCCCATGGCAATGCTGCCGGCTGCTATTTCAGCAATGCCGGCGATCACTACAATATTGCTGCTGTCTACCGCACCGCTTAACCCCGCTGCCAGGGCAAAGGGAACAGTGAGTCCGTCACTCATACCGATCACTACATCCCTTAACAGGTCCGAACTCTCCAAATGGGATTCTATGTGATCGTGGTGAAGGTGGGTGTCCATAAGTTTTTATTGAGGGATCAATTTACAAATTAAACAGGTAAAAAAGCAGATGTAAATTATTCCTTTAACCGACGTTCATCAACTTTTACGTAAGTTGATTCAAACTTTTCTCAATGATCTTCACACATTCCATCACCTGCTCCTTTTTTATCACCAACGGCGGAGCAAAACGTATCTTATCGCCATGGGTGGGTTTTGCCAGCAACCCGTTTTCTTTCAGTGCCAGGCAAAGTTCCCATGCTGCATCTGCATTTGTATGTTTAATTACGATCGCATTCAGCAAGCCTTTGCCTCTTACTTTTTCAATGAAGGGCGAGTTTAACTTTTCAAGTTCTGTTCGTAACAATTTCCCCATAGCTTCCGCATTGGCGGCCAGGTTCTCTTCTTTTAAAACCTGCAATGCTGTGATCGCAACGGCACAGGCCAGCGGGTTGCCGCCATACGTACTTCCATGCTCCCCGGGTTTGATGGTCATCATTACCGCATCATCGCTTAATACAGCGCTCACCGGTAACACGCCCCCGCTTAATGCTTTACCCAGGATTAAAATATCCGGACGAACATCTTCATGATCACAGGAAAGCATTTTACCTGTTCTTGCCAACCCCGTTTGTATCTCATCGGCCATCATCAGCACATGGTATTCATCGCATAAGATCCGTATTCCTTTATAATAACCTTCATCCGGAACAACCACACCGGCTTCGCCCTGTATGGGTTCAAATAAGAACCCGCAAACGTTTTTATCCTGCAGCGCTTTTTCCAGTGCAGGCAGATCGTTAAAAGGAATTTTTTCATAACCCGGAATGAATGGACCAAAATCATTGGTGGCAACAGGGTCGCTGCTGAATGAAATAACACCCGTTGTTCTTCCATGAAAATTTTCGCTGCACACAATGATCTTCGCATTGTTCTGTTCAATGCCTTTAATTTTGTATCCCCAATGCCTTGCCAGTTTGATAGCGGTTTCCACGGCTTCCACCCCGGTATTCATGGGCAACACTTTATCGTAGCCGAAATAACCGGTGATGAATTTTTCATATTCACCCAGCAGGTTGCTGTGAAAAGCACGGGAAGTGAGCGTAAGCTTTTGCGCCTGTTCAACCAGTGAGGTTATGATCTTTGGGTGACAATGGCCCTGGTTGACGGCAGAATAGCCGCTCAGGAAATCGTAGTAGCGTTTGCCGTCCACATCGTATAAGAAAACACCTTCTCCCCGGTTTAATACAACCGGGAGGGGATGATAATTATGAGCACCGTATTTGTCTTCCAGGTTCAGATAATGCCGGGTATTGGCCGATATGTTTACAACTGAATTCATACACAAATTTTTAAAAGGAAAGAAATAGGGAAACGAGAACAGCCCCATGGCGGGGACAAAAAGAAACTTATCCTCGATGATTGAGCAGGTCGAGGTTGCTGTGTAAGAATGAAGGTATGTTGAACAGCAGGTTGATAGAATTAAATTTGATGCAAGATAAAACTAATTTATGATTTTAGTGAAATATTCATCGTTGTTTTTAGCGGTGAATGAAACCGGTTTATCAAATATTCCAAAAACGGTACTGCCGCTGCCACTCATAGATGCATATACAGCGCCCTGGTTGTAAAGGTCTTCCTTAATGAGTTTTATCTGTGGGTGGGTTGCAAACACGGGTTCTTCAAAAGCATTTTTCAATTCATCTTTCCAGGTTGTAATGGGCTGACCGATGATCTCTTTGACCGATCTTCCTGGTAAAGAGGGGTTGATATGCGAAAATGCCCAGCCAGTATTGATATGAATATGGGGATTGATAAGAACGATCTGGTATGCAGAAAGGTCAAGCTGAACCTCTTCCAGTTTTTCTCCTCGGCCTGTTGCAAAGCAGGGTTTATTGAGGATGAAGAAAGGACAATCGCTGCCGAGTTGAAGAGAATAGTTTAGAAGTTCAGGAGTTGAGAGGTTTAGTTTGAATTTCTCATTCAACAACTTCAGCATAAAAGCCGCATCGGCAGAACCGCCACCAAGTCCTGCGCCGGTGGGAATGGTTTTGTGCAGGTGAATTTTTACTGCAGGCAATTGCGGGAAGTCTTTTTTCAGCAGTTGGTATGCTTTTACACAAAGATTATCTGCTGCAGGTCCATCTACTTTTAAACCTGTTATTGTAAATTCTGTTTCTGCCTGGCTGTCCGGGTTGGGTATTATTTCCAGGGCATCGGTGAAATGAATGGGGTAGAATACAGTTTCCAGGTCATGGAACCCGTCTTCCCTTTTGCGTAGAATATTTAAACCGAGGTTTATTTTGCAGTTGGGAAAGACAATCATTTAGGAATTAAAAATTAAGAATTAAGAATGATTGCAGCGTTGGTAAAAGGCAAGCGTTGCCACTATTTCTTCTTCCTGCTCTTGATCTCATCGCGGATGGCAATGGCCCGGATATAGTCCTCATGATCCAGCACTTCGGCCAGTAAGGCATCCAGTTCTTCCAGGGATAATGACTTCAGGTCGTCGCTGCCACCGGATTCAGTGGTTACGGGCGAAGAGGTCTTTTGTTTTTTTTCTTCTCCTTCCATCATGATGCCGGCCTGGTCAAGAATGGTATCATATGTGTAAATGGGACAGCCAAACCGAACGGCAAGCGCCAGTGCATCGGAGGTTCGGGAATCGATCTCCACGGTATCGTTGGCCGAACTGCAAACCAGTTTGCTGTAAAATATCCCTTCCTGCAGGTCGTTGATCACTATTTCGTGCAGCTCTACATTGAATGCCATCATGAAGTTCTTCATCAGGTCGTGGGTGAGGGGCCTGCTCGGGCTCATGCGTTCTAAGGCAACGGCAATGGCCTGGGCCTCAAACCCGCCGATAACGATCGGTAACCTTCTCAGGCCGTTTATCTCGCCCAATACAACCGCATACGAATGCGTTTGCGTAATGCTGTGCGATAAAGCCACTATTTCCAGTTCTATTTTTTTCATATCCTGATGTCCAGCAGCAAATATAAAAATAAAAGCCCTTCAAATTTAAATGAAAGGCTTTAATTATTAAGGTTCAAGGTTGTTTATTATGAAGCCTGTTTTAACTTCTTCACCGCCTCGATGATCTTGGGCATCACTTCAAATGCATCGCCAACAATACCGTAGTCGGCCGCTTTAAAGAAAGGAGCTTCGGGATCTTTATTTATCACCACGATCACTTTACTGCGGTTAACACCTGCCAGGTGTTGTATGGCGCCGGATATGCCGATGGCAAAATATAAGTTCGGTGCAATGGCCAGGCCGGTTTGTCCTACGTGTTCATGATGCGGTCTCCAGTGGATATCGGCTACCGGGCGGCTGCAGGCTGTAGCAGCTCCTAATAATTTGGCCAGGTCGGTAACCAATGCCCAGTTTTCCGGGCCTTTAAGACCACGGCCGCCGCTTACTACTATCTCTGCTTCGCTCAAAGGAACTTCGCCTGTTACTTTATTGGTGTTTGTAACCTGCACTTTGGCTGTATCAGCTGTTGCAGTAAATTCAGCCACTTCAGCGGTACCATCCGCTGTACTTATGCTGTACGAGTTTGGATTGAGCGAAATGATCTTTACACCGGTATTCACGGCAATATTGGCAAATGCTTTACCGCTGAATACATTTTTCTTCACTACAAAACCGTTGCTTAGTTCAGGCAGGGCAACAGCGCCCGAAACCAACCCCGCTTTCAGCCGTACACTTAACCTTGGGGCAATGGCCTTTCCGTTAAAGTTATTGGAGAAGATGATCACGTTGGCGCCGGTGGCTTTTGCTGCCTCTGCAATTATTTTTGTGAATACCTGGGCATCCACATGATTGAGCGAATCATTCTTAACGGTATACACTTTTTTGATTCCGTACTTACCCAATGAAGGCAGGTCGTCATTTACGCTGCCCAGTACAATGGCTTCGGCAGTGGTACCGGTTAATTCTGCCACTTTAGCTCCGTAACAGGCCGCTTCAAAAGAGGATTTTTTTATGTGGTTCTCCGATTGGTCTAAAAAAATTAAAACGCTCATAATTTATGAATTTTACCCCTGACCAATTTATCAAAGGCTGTTATTAATTTAAGGTGTTGAATAAAGAACTAATTGTACAAGAGTGCGACGCAAGAATGTTTAAATACAGTCCAACTGCTGGTAACATAAAATAAGCAATACATAATCTTCGCTCAATTCTTCTCCATTTCCTCCCCTTTTTGGGGAGATTAGAGGGGGCTTTTAAATCGCTTTTGCTTCTTCATGTAATAACCTCACCAGTTCTTCCGGTGTATCCGGCGAAACCAGTTTCACACTGGCTTTCGCAGGAGGCAGGTCGAAAGCAGCAACCGAAGTAAGTGCATCGGCGGCAACCGGTTCAAGGGCTTTCAATGGTTTGCTCCTGGCTCCCATGATACCTTTCATGTTAGGGATTCGCTGTTCGGCCATTCCTTTCTGGCAACTTACTACCAGGGGCAAGCTTACTTTATCAGTTTCTTCTCCGCCTTCGATCTCACGAATGATGGTTGCACTTGTTCCTTCCAGGTCGAATTTTGTAGCCAAAGACACATAAGGCAGATCAAGTAACTCAGCTACCATGCCTCCTATAGAGGAACCGTTGTAGTCGATCGTTTCTTTACCGGTGAAAATAAGGTCGTAGCTGCCTTGTTTAGCTACTTCGGCAATTTGCGAAGCAATAAAAAAACTATCGTGGCTATCGGCATTAACACGGATGGCTTCGTCGCCACCAAGGGCCAATGCCTTGCGTATGATAGGGTCGCAATCGGCGCCGCCAACGGTAACTAAATGTATGATCGTGGCCGGGTCGGCTTCCTTAAGCTCGATGGCCCTTACTAACGCATACCATTCGTCGTAGGGATTGATGATCCACTGTACGCCATCGGCAGCGAATTTCGTATTGTTATCGGCGAAGGCTATTTTTGCCGTGGTATCGGGTGTTTTACTGATACAAACCAAGATCTTCATGCAGTGATTGTTTTTAGGATCCTCAAATAAGTTGTTTATGCAACTAATACAAAGATAAGTGTTGCAAAGATAAATTGATTGAAAAACATAAAAAATTATTGGGTATGAGCCGGATTGAAAAATTGCTGGAATATATGAGGACATCCGGCAAGGATAGTTTTCTGCAACATGCGCTGGCACTGGAATACATCAAGGTCGGAAAGGATGAGGAAGCCCGGGAATTATTCAATGAAATTTTGCTTCGGGAGCCCACTTATATTGGTTCTTACTATCATTTGGCCAAGTTATTGGAAAGGGCCGGCGATTTTGACCGGGCCATCCGGGTGTATAAAAGGGGGATGGAAGAGGCAAAAGCGGCAGGCGATAACCATACGTATAACGAATTGCAGGGAGCGCTGGAGGATATTGAAGATTAAAACCAATTAAAAATGAAGAATTA
>DAOLIP010000075.1:0-17520 GCA_035328475.1 Ferruginibacter sp. | reverse complement strand
ATTCGAACCAGCGGCCCCTACGTCCCGAACGTAGTGCGCTACCGGGCTGCGCTACTGCCCGAAAAAATCCGGGTAACAAATATACCGTCATTCTTATTTTTTCGGATAAAGCTTTGCTATAAATTTTTTATCCGCCTCAGAAAGTCCGTTGTTCCAGCCGATGTGAAAATTTCCCTTGGTAAGTTTTTCCGGAACCGGGTACATCATGATCGACTTCTTATCTAATTTATTGGCCCGTATCTGCGTGATGTCGTATTTGGAAAATACCTGCTCATCCACTTCCTCCTTCGTCCAGCCATCTGTTTGTTTATAATAGGCATACACTTTGGGTTTGTCCCAGGGAATACCGTTATCGGGCCGCTCATGCTCATGAATACATCCAAGGGTATGGCCGAATTCGTGCAGCACCACCCGGTTGTATTCCAGGTCGTCGGTTGTTGGGGTCAGCCAGCCAAAGTTCATGGTGGGTTTTGATCTGTCTTCCGAAAGTACTTCGGTACCCATCAGCGACCAGGACCCGTCATCGGTATCAAAAGCAATGCGGATATCGCCCGGTTGTTTTCGGGCTGTGAAGTCAAATTCAATATTGGCATATTCCATCCATATTTTAGCATGACGGATGATGCGGTCTTTCACCTGCTTCTTTCCACCCATAAAAGAAACAGTAAGGCGGCGGCCGTTCTTCCATTCCTTACTGATCTCCGTTGCCATCCTCGACAGGGAAGTAAAGTGCTCGCTCTTTTTAATAATGTTCTTATGTGCATAGTCTTCCAGGATACCCCTGTCTTTCTTTGAAACAACGCCCCGCAGGTTACCTGGCCGTTCCAGGAAGGAATTCTTCAGGTCTTTGATGGTACGGTGGTGAGAAACCCTGCACTCACGGCAGTAGTAGATGTCGGATATTTTCATACACTCATTTTTAATACGGAGAAAGGTAAAGTAAAATAAGGGAGCATGCAATAGCACAAAGCGGGTAGCAGGCTGACTGTGGGTTGAAGAGTTGGAAAGTTGAAGGGCTGAAAGGTTATTAAGTTTGAAGATTTTACTAATTTACAGAACGGCTTAAACGATTTAAGCCCTTAAAACTTTCAACGTTCCCATGCGCACAGTACTTAAAAAAGACGAAAAGATATTACTGATAACAAGGCAGCACTGGGTAAAACTGGCGCTCCCCTTCTTTGCCTGGCTGCTGCTGGCCATCATACTGATATGGTGGTTACAGAATAAAACAGCATTCATCATTGTATTGATCACGGCCCTGTACCCCATGCTGGAATACATCAACTGGAAATACAATCTCTGGTGTGTGACCAATTTAAGAGTGGTGGATGAAACGGGATTCTTTACCCGTTACTCCAAAGAAAGTCCGCTCGACAAAATTAATAACGTAGAATACGACCAATCTATCTGGGGCCGCATTTTTGGTTTTGGCAATGTGGATATACAAACCGCCGCCGAACTGGGTGAAACAAAATACACGCTCATCCACCATCCCAAACTACTTAAAGACACCATCACCCATGCCCAGGAAGAATACAAAAAGATACAGATAAGCAACCAGGCCACCCAACTGGCGGAAGCCATTGCAAAAACAAATGCCATACAGCCTTCCCAACAAATGGTGGCAGATGAACTGAGCAAGCTGTTCGACCTCTTGCAAAAAGGAGCGATCACACAGGAAGAGTACCTGGCGCAGAAGAGTAAGCTGATGGGAAGTTGAAAAAATAAAACTGATCAGGTATCATGAAACAGGTCGCAGCAATCATCATCTTCTTATGCATACTGGCTGGTTGTTCAGAGAACAGACCGGCTTATAAGTGTGCAGAAGATGTTCCGACCAATGAAATAGGTATGCTGCTGATTCATTTTGATGATTCGGTGAACTATACTGATGATGATTTACTCACCCTGGCAGAAATAAAACACTTTCTTCATTCGAAACTGGATGAATCCTCAAAAAAAGACAGTTCAAAAATTGATGTTCAATACTATTATAAATCGGCCGATTCCGTGATACTGGATATTTATGGAATTGATGTAAACAGCGATATTGATAATGTTTCCTGCCTGTTATTCAATGCAAGCGGGCTAAAACTCCCAAAACATTTCTTTTTATTCTTCAGTCAGCCTCCTCCCGGTAAACTAAATAAAACATTGATCGCCGTTCTCAGGAAGAAAAACAAGCAGTGAGCAGCACACAACAACCAAATTTTAACATTCCCCGGTTGCCTCCTTCTCTTTCATTGGCACAATTTTTTCCATCTTTGCGCAAACAAACCGGGTGAAGAAATTTTTACTTTCCTTTTTGATCATCTTTTCCATCGCAGCCAAAGCGCAAAAAGTGGAAAGCATTCATGTGAACCTGTATACCGATAGCCTGAAAAAAGGGACATTCAACTACATTAATATAGATGGAAGGATGCCCAACGGCAGGTATATCCCATTAGACAGTACGCATCTCATATTTCAGTCATCAGCCGGGAAGTTCGTTGGTAACAATCTTTGGATAGACCGGAATACCACATTGGAAAAAATAGATGTAAAAGTAATATTGCGGAATAATCCTTCCTTGTATAAAGAATTCAGCATCTATATCAAGAAACTACCGGATCCTGAACTGAAGACGATGGATGACCTGAGGAAGGGGTCAAAAGAGAAAAACAAGAGATCAAAATAATAAGAATACCACAAAATCAAAATGCCCGGTGAATCTGGAAGATGCGCCGGGCATTTTTTATTGGTCTGACGTCCTCGTCTGACCATTATCTTTATTTTGGTATCACTACTATTTCATCGTCAGACGGGGACGTCAGACGATCGCTTAAGCAAACTTTTTGGCGTCTTCCAAAAACTTGGCGAGGCCGATATCGGTAAGCGGGTGTTTTAGTAATCCTAAGATCGAATCCAGCGGGCAGGTGCAAACATCGGCGCCTGCTTCTGCACAACTGATGATGTGATTGGGATTGCGTATAGAAGCAGCCAGTATCTCTGTTTTAAAACCCTGTATGTCGAATATCTGGCGTATCTGGTGAATGAGGATCATGCCGTCCCAGCCACTGTCGTCGATACGGCCGATGAAAGGAGAAACATAAGTGGCACCGGCCTTGGCAGCAAGAATGGCCTGCCCGGCACTAAATACCAGGGTACAATTTGTTTTGATGCCGTTATCACTGAACCATTTCAGCGCTTTGATGCCGTCTTTTATCATCGGCACTTTTACCACAATGTTCGGGTGGATAGCGGCCAGTTTTTTTCCTTCGGCCACAATTCCGTCAAAATCGGTGGAGATCACCTCAGCGCTGATATCGCCGTTCACCATTTCACAAATGGTTTTATAATGAGCCATCACGGCATCGCTGCCCTTGATGCCTTCTTTTGCCATCAGCGAAGGGTTGGTGGTAACCCCGTCTAAGATCCCCAGGTCGTTTGCTTCCTTAATCTGAGCAAGGTTTGCTGTATCAATAAAGAACTTCATTGGTATGTAATATTTAAGATTGAATATTTAAGATTTCTTCAGGTTGGCCTGGGTTGTTTTTCTTGCAGCCGCTAAGATACTTGCCAATTCTGTTGCTTCTTTAATAATTGCTGACAACTTCTCTACAGGCAATAATCCCAATTCCAAAATTACTTCAAGCCAGAATAATGTTTCATCTGCTTCTTCAAAAGCTATACTTAGTTTAGATGCAAATGATTTCTTGCTGATCCCCTTACATGCAGCCCGGTAATTAGCTGCAGCTGAAAACGAAGAACGAAGTAATTGATCCTCTATAACTTTTGATATCTTCTTTTTCGGTAACGCATCGCAGAGATTAACAGCCCTGTATGCTAAAGATTTCAAACGGCCCTCGAGTTCTTTCGAGTTCATATAATATTCGATATTAAATCGTCAATATTAAATAAAAAATGGCAAGTTACTTACATCGCACCGCTCAACCACCTACCCTTGCTACCTTCCGGTCCTGGGGGAGTTCAGCAGGAGCTGGTCGTATAAGACTTGCCGGCGCAAAGATAAGGGATGAAGAGCAATGATGAAGAAAGAATTTAGGAAGAAATGCCGATACGGGATGCAGGATACAGGATAATGCTCAATTATAAAGAATAACTACAAAGTTTCAGGCTCGAGCTTGTATCCTGCATCTGGGATCCCGTATCTAAAAACTTATCCCCGGCTGATCCGTACGTGAATTTATCTTTCCCACACCTATCAACTGGTCGGCCCGGTCGGTAAATGATTTATAGTACATAAGAATGGTATAACCGTTCTCTGTTTCCCAATAATCGCCTTCCAGATCCCGCTTTTGCGCAGGATTATTTTTATCAACAGCGATATAGGTATAATTGTAATACCCCTGCTTTAAAAATACCGTACACTCATACACACCCTTTGCCGCATTAAAAACCATTTTTGTTTTGTCGTTCATCTCGTAACTGGTAAGCTGACCGGCCAGGTAAATATCCTTATCTGCATAAGGGGTTCCATTGGGTGCAGCCAGGTTAAAATGAACCGTTGCAAAATCGCCCTGCCAGTAAGGATTGATGGATTCATAGGTTTCCACCAAAAACATACCGTTCAGGTCACGGAAATAAACATACCGTTGGCCGCTCCGGTCGGCATCGGGAAATAAATAAATATCCGTGGCGGTCTTTTTATAATCCGCTTTCTCTACCCGGTCGCTCTGCAGGCGAAAACTCCGCAAATCGAGCCAGCGCCATTCTTTACCCCCGGGGAAGATGCAATTATTCTCCGAACTGTACTCCAGTGAAGTGCCCCGTACAAATGTGGGAGCAATATCTTTTAATGCATTATCCCAGCGGTTGTTCTGCAGTATCACCACTTTTACCTGCTGTGCGGCGCTGAATGTATTCAGCCCGTTGATACTTGCCGTGAACTGTATCTTTTGGTGTGTTTTGAACAACTGGGGTGTAAACGGCTGAAGCACTTTTGCACTGATGGCCGCTTTCTGATCCAGCACCAGCATTCGTCTTGTAAAAGCCAGCTTCGATGTATCACCATCAAGATAAACCTTTAAAATATAATTGCCCGAAAGCGTGATGGTAGTGCTCCGGTCGGGTAATAAAGCCTGGTAATGTGTATACTTTGTAAGTGCAATGGATGAATAGCGGTAATTGCTGATGCGTTGCTGTGTAAATCCTTTTATGTACAGGAAGGGGCTGATATCAACGGGCTTCCAGTTGTAATCGCAAAGCTGGAAACTGTAATAATAACTTTTAACATTGGCATCCAGGTCGTCGAAATTAAGTTCTAACTGATCGCCGCTGTTCATACTGTAAACGGGCAGCGACAACTGATCGCCATACATGTGAAACCTTACACCTTTTATATTATCCTTATATACCGCTTCAGTAACCTGCGAAAAAGCCGCATGGCAGAAAACAAGGCAAAGGAAAAGATAAAAGGCTTTTCTGGCTGCGGGGTAAGGTTTAAAATTTGTCATGTTCACCTCGGTCGTTGCGTTTAAATAAATACATTTGTAAGATACCAAATATATGCCGATTGAATGTATCTGTATTCATAGCAAGACGAATAGCCTTTAACCGGCAGAAGACCTTTTCCAAATTCATCATACGCCTGGCCATTATTGCCACGGCCATCAGCGTGGCTATTATGATTGTGGCCATGAGTTTTGTGAATGGGTTCCAGGGGGTGATCAGCAATAAGGTATTCAGTTTCTGGGGACATATACGGGTGTTGCAGAATGTAGAGAACCGGGTGAGCATTGCCGAAGAGTATCCCATCACCAAAAACGATACAGTAGAGAGATACCTGCATTCTTTACCCGAGGTAAGATCGGTAGAACGCTATGCCACCAAATCGGCCATTATAAAATTTGGCGGAGAGATAGAGAGTGTTTTACTCAAAGGCGTTGATTCCTCATTTGATTTTAACAGGCTGCAGCCTTTTTTACAACTGGGCCGCTGGATGAGTTTTAAAGACAGCGGTTACAGCAATGAAATAAATTTATCGGCCTATACGGCCAACCAGCTTAAGGCAACCATCAACGACAGTGTGTTTGTTTTCTTTTTCAGGGAGGACGGAAGCAAAACAGCCCGCTGGCTGAAGATCACCGGCATTTTTAAAACAGCCATTGATGAATACGACCGCAATTTTGCCATAGGCGATATCAACCTCATCCGCCGCCTCAATGGCTGGGAGCCGGACCAGATCGGCGGCTACGAGATCTTCTTAAAAGATTACAAGCAGACAGATAAAGTGAATGAACTTATCTATGCTGAAATGCCGCAGACATGGTACAGCAAAACCATCAAAGAAATTTACCCGAACATATTCGACTGGCTTAACCTGCAGGGACAAACAAAAAACATCCTGCTCATCATCATGCTGGTGGTGGCCGTGGTCAATCTCATCACCTGCCTTCTCATCTTGGTTCTGGAAAGAACGAGGATGACGGGTGTGTTAAAAGCGCTGGGCGCTTCCGACTGGCAGGTGCAACAGGTATTCCTGTATAACACGTCGGTGATCGCTTTTACCGGTGTGCTCGCCGGCGCCATCCTTGGCCTGGGCATTTGCTGGCTGCAGGAAAGAACCGGTTTCATTAAACTGAATGAAGAAGCGTACTATATGGCACAGGCCCATGCCGATGTGGTTTGGTGGCAGGTATTGTCTATCTGTCTTGTTACTTTGCTCATTTCATTTGCTACATTGATCATTCCTACCTTGCTGATAAAGAAAGTGAGGCCGGTGAAGGCTATTCAATTCCGGTAATTGCGTTCATTGGTAAAATAGTTAATTTGTTAATCCGTGGAAGATACTCTAGCCTCTTATACCCTACACCAATTAACGGATCAACATATTAACAGATAACCGCATCATCGTCCTACACCACATGCGACAAAATGATTCCCGTTGCCACCGCTGCATTCAATGATTCGGCCTTCCCTATCCTGGGTATGGTTATTTTTTCATTTACCATATCCATTACTTCATCACTTATTCCGTGCGCTTCGTTCCCTATAATGATAACTCCTTCTTTCAGCTTTCCAAAAGAAGGCAATGCTTTTCCATCCAATGAAGCCGAATAGGTCTTAACCTTTTTGTTTTGCTGCAGCCAGTCAACCAGGTCGGTATACAATACATTCACCCTTCCCAGGCTTCCCATGGTTCCCTGTACTACCTTAGGATTATATATATCCGCTGTACCGGAAGAGCAAACCATATGTTCAATCCCAAACCAATCGGCAATGCGCAGGATGGTGCCCATATTACCGGGATCCTGTATGGTATCCAATACAAGCGTGATCTTGCCTTTTGTTTCAATATCAGCAACCGGGCTTCTTTTTTCAAACACTGCCAGTACCTGGTTGGGTGTTGTCAACGCAGATATCTTTTCCAGTTCAAAAACCTCCACTTCAATGAACGAGGTTGAATCATGTAAACGCAGCAGCTTTTCATTCTCATCCATCCATTCTTTTACAGCAAATATTTCTTTACAGGTGAAAGCGCCTTCTTTTAACAGTTCCGGTACCAGTTTTGGCCCTTCTGCAATAAACAGGTTCAACTCATCTCTTAATTTTTTGTGCTGTAAACTTTGAATATATTTGGTATGTGGTTTGCTAATCATCGTTGCCTGAATTTTTTTTATGCATTTAAAAATACCGGATAAAATCTCCCGCTACAAACTTACCGCCTGTTTTTTATTATGCAGTATCCTGCTTTCAGCTTGTAACTGGTTTGTCATTCCCCGGAAATACCCTAAAAACAAACCTTTTGTTTTTAAGAACAGCATTGATGTAAAGGGAGGCAACTTCAGTAAAGATGACCGGGCCATCCTGAAGCAGCGGCTGAATGCACAACTCGATGACAGTTCCCGGATCAACACAAAGGATTCATGGATCATTTTACATTATATAGAAAGACCTCCTGCCTACGACAGCGCTTCTGCCGGCCAGTCGGCACGCAATATGGAAGCTTCTATGCGCCACCTGGGTTATTACCGGTCAAGGGCCGGGTTTAAAGCCGATACAACCATAAAAGGCGAACAGCAACGGGTTCATGTGCAATACAGCGTTGAGACCGGCAAACCTACCCTGATCGATACCATCATGTATATTTTACGAAAACCCGACCTGCAGCAACTGGCCCTGGAGAATGTCAAAGAAAGTTTCATCAGGAAGGGAAATCCGGTAACCAAGGCAGCAGTATTGGCAGAACTGAACAGGATGGTGAACCTGTACCGGAATAATGGTTATTACAAATTCTCATCCGAAGAACTGATCATGCGGGGCGATAGCACGGTTGCTGTGCTCACTACCATTACCGACGATATATTTGAACAGTTGAAGTTACTGGAAGAAGCGAACCTTGCCAGGAATTCTCCTACCGTTAAACTTGCTGTAGTGCTCAATCCTCCTGCCGACAGCAGCAAACTAAAAAAATATTATATTGATAACATCTATATTTTCCCCGATTACCGGAATGGCGATAAACCAACCGATAATTCCCTGCTGACAACCCTCGCAAAGAAGAGAGACTGCGATACCTGCCGGGTTAATTTTATCGTGAAGTATCATAAAAAATTATTCCGAACCGGTTTTCTTCGCAGGAGCCTGGCCGTACGCCGGGGCGACCTTTACAGCCAGGATAACTTTTATAAAACACTCAATAACTTTTCCAGGGCAGGTGTGTGGCAAAGTACCAATATCCAGGTAGTGGAACACAAAGACAGTTTAACGGCGAAGGACAGCATGCACAAAATTGATCTGCTTGTTCAACTGGTTCCGGGAAAAAGGTACGGGTTTGAAGCCGGCATTGAAGCCAGCTATTCAGCTCAAAGCAACAGCAACAACGTTACAGCAGCCAATGCCGGTAACCTGCTGGGACTGTCGGGCAATCTTACGGTACTCGACCGCAACTTACGCAAAGAAGGCATCAGCATGTCGCATTCGATACGTGCCGGTATAGAACTGAATTTTAAACCAGACAGCAACAACCGTAAGAATATTGTAAACTCAAATGAAGTGAGTTATTCCAATACGATCGTATTTCCCCGTTTTATTTTTCCGTTAAAGAATCTTACGAACGACAGCAGGCTTTCCAATACCAAATCGTTCATCAATTCAAAAGTAGGTTATATCAACCGCATCAACCTGTTCAACCTGCAGTCGTTCAATTTTGCCATCGGGTACGATTACAATCAAAGGATAAAAAGAAGTACGGATTCAAGAAACAGCAGGCGCTGGATATTTAAACCCATTAATATTGAATTTGCCCGTTTGTATAATGAAACAGACAGTTTTAAACGAACACTGGAAGAGAATCCCTTCTTACGGTATTCTTTCAACACTTCATTAGTAGCAGGTTCCAGCATCGGTTATCAGTCGGTGAAAGTAAACAACAGGCATCCCAACCGTTCGCATTCTTTTAAAGTAAATGTGGAAGAATCGGGATTGCTTTGGGGCCGCTTTGGTTTCTTTGAAAGATATATGCGGCAGTTCGCCAAAGCAGATGTGGAATACATTTTTTCAGCCACAAGACCTAAGTCGGCTTTTGTGTTCCGTATGTTTGGCGGTGTAGGTATTGCAGCAAAGGGCGATACCACCCTTCCCTTTTTTAAACAATACTTTGGAGGTGGCAGCAGCAGCATGAGAGGCTGGCCGGTAAGAGGCATTGGCCGGGGCTCGCAACCACTCACCCCGTTTGGACAAAATAAATTCAACGACCGTACCGGCGACATACAATTAGAAAGTAATATCGAGTATCGCTATACCATCGCACAGATCATCCCCAATTCGGTAGTATTAAGAGGCGCTTTATTCCTCGACATTGGCAATGTATGGAATACCCGTAACTCAAAACCCGGAGGCGGAACAGACAGTGCCCAGTTCCAGTTCAAAAATTTATACAAGGAGATGGGTGTGGCAGCGGGCGCAGGTTTCAGGCTCGACTTCAATTATGTAATTCTCCGCTTTGACCTGGGCTTCCGCATCAAACGCCCCGACCTGAGTGAGAACGATGGCTGGCAATTGCCCGGCGTTTCATTCAATAATATTTTTAAACGGGGAGAACGGGTTCCGGATCCCAGCAACCCCGGCAGTACTTACAATGATAACCGGTATAAGAAATGGCGGTACGAGAATTTTAATATGAGTATCGGGATAAATTATCCTTTCTAGAAAACGTTAATACGTTAACCATTCAGTGATTTTTCCAGTTCTTCGATGGTGATTCCCTCATCAATCTTAAATTCCCCGATACGTGTACGGCATAAACTGCTGAGATAAGCACCGCAACCCAACGCTGCACCAAAATCATTTGCCAGGCTGCGGATATATGTTCCGGTTGAACATATTACTTTGAAATGAACAACAGGCAATTCGATGGATGTGATCTCAAATGACCTGATAAAGATCTTTCTTGCTTTTAACTCTACTTGCTCTCCCCTGCGTGCCAGTTCATATAAGGCAACCCCGTCTTTTTTTATGGCAGAGAACATAGGTGGATATTGATCGGTCTCGCCAATGAATTTCTCAGTAGCTGATCGTATCATCTCTTCGGTAACAAAAGAATGATCCTTTTGCTGTTCAGGTTCACTTTCCAGGTCGTAGGTTGGCGTAACAGCACCGAGGGTGATACTGCCGGTATATTCTTTTTCCTGCGCCATGTATTCGTTTATCTTCTTGGTGAATTTACCGGTGCAAACAATGAGTAATCCTGTTGCAAGCGGATCCAATGTACCGGCATGGCCGATCTTTTTTATCTGCAGCAGGCTGCGGAGTTTTCGTACCACGTCAAAGGACGTCCAGTGAAGCGGTTTGTTTATCAACAATACTTTCCCATCCAGGTAGGGTTGCTGTATCAACGGATCAACAGGTACCCGTTCTTTACGCCCGGGCCTTTCAGTCTTCTCCCCTGCTTCCGCCAGCTTGTTGGTATAGCGTACCCGGTAAGTTTGTTTGCGTGCCAAGTGTGAATTGTAATTTCTGCAAACCTAAATGATAAATCGGACAGGCGGGAAAATAATAATGACAGATCAGCCTCATCATCCAGGTAACCGGTATAAACCTGGTCTCTTTAATTCTCCCCAAAGCCATTCATCCCAATTTATTACCAACCGCATTTTTTAAATGCGTTGCCCGGGTTAATTCTGATTACATTGTTTTCCATTAACAGCATGGCAAACCAACAAGCATTATTATGAAGTTATTATTATCCTTCTTCCTTTTCTGCATTTCCCTGGCCGTTTCTGCCCAACAAAAACCGGAATTTGATTATGGCAGGAACCCTGCAGCCGGTGGCTACAAATACATAAACGGCATCAATATGTATTACGAAATCTATGGAACAGGGAAGCCGTTGCTGTTCCTCCACGGCAATGGTGGTTCCATTGCGGGTGCAAGAGGAAAGATCGATTATTTTAAAAAATATTTCAAAGTAGTAGCGATCGACAGCAGGGGGCATGGAAAATCCATTGATACAACAACCAGTATCCTTACCTACAACCAAATGGCAGAGGATATTAAAATTTTGCTGGATTCTTTACAAATAGACAGCGCCTATGTATCCGGGCAAAGCGATGGAGGGATCCTCGGACTGCTGCTTGCCATTAATTACCCGGATAAAATTTCAAAGCTCATCACATTCGGCGCAAACCTGTTCCCCGGTAAAAAAGCAGTATTCAACGAGATCGATGACCTGGTACTGGATACCCTGAAAGCAACAAAGGATTTTAATACAAGAAGGCTGTTTTCCTTAATGGCTTATCAGCCGGATATAAAGGAAAAAGATCTGCATAAAATAAAATGTCCTGTATTAATTGTTTCTGGCGACCGGGATGCCATCCGGCTGGAACATTCACTGAAGATCTTTTATAATATAGAAAATGCAAACCTGTTTATAATGCCGGGAAGTACTCATTTTGGTTCCGTTCAAAAACCAGATCTGTTTAATTCGGTTGCTATGGATTTTTTGAACAAGCCTTTTTCAAAACGGTCTACTGTTGATATATTTACGGGCAAATAGTAGGACATTCTCCCTATGCTGTACAGGAAAAGATTCTATATCGCCTGCCTCGCTTTCAACTCCAGGTACTTATTCACGGCATTGATGGTAAGTTGCTCGGGTGGTGTTAATACAGACAGTATCCCGTGTTTTCTCAGTTCTTTTACAATGAGTCGTTTTTCAAAAGCAAATTTTTCGGCAATGGTCTTTATGTAGACGTCTTCTACGTTTTTCGCCTGCAGGCCGGATAGCTGGTGCAGTTCGGTATTCTCAAAGAACACCACCATCAATAAATGATGCTTGGCAATTGAACGTAAATAACTCAACTGGCGATACAATCCATTCAGTGATTCGAAGTTGGTATACAGCACCACCAGGCTGCGATGCTTTACCCGGCTTCGTATCTGCATGTAAAGCATTTCGTAGTCACTTTCCAAAAAAGCAGTTTCCTGGTTGTAGAGCAATTGCAGAATATTTTCCCTTTGTATCGGCTTACGGTCGGCAGCTATAACCGATCCCATTTTATTGGCAAATGTCATCACGCCTACCCGGTCTTGTTTCTGCAGGCAAACATTGGCAAGCACCAGGGTACTGTTGATAGCATAGTCTAAAAGGGTGAGACCACCGAAAGGCATTTTCATCAATCTTCCTTTATCTATCACACAATACACCTGTTGCGAACGTTCATCGGTATAACTGTTCACCATCAGCGATGCTTTACGGGCCGTAGCCTTCCAGTTCACACTGCGGATATCATCTCCCCGTACGTATTCCTTTATCTGTTCAAACTCCATGCTGTGCCCCAGCTTGCGCATCCGGCGGTTTCCCTGTTCACTTTGTATGGTTGTTTGCGAAAGCAGGGAATATTTACGCATCTGCAGGTAAGATGGGTAAACAGGCACGGTCTGCGCTGCTTCAATATTGTACCTGCGCTTCAATAAACCCAGTTGCGACCTGACATAAAGAATGATACGGCCAAAATGATACTGCCCCCTTTCCACGGGCCGCAGTTTGTACGAAATATTCTTTTGCTCCCTTGCTTTAAAGCGATAAAACAGTAACCAATCCCTTATTTGAAACTGCACCGGAAGTTCGTCAATGATCTCCATGCGAACGGTAAAGGGCATATTGTTCTTCACCTGCATTTCAATTTTGTTCTCATCGCCGTTACTCAGCCGGTCGGCCATGAGCCGGCTGGCAGCAGGTGTTTTGCTAAACGCAAATAAGAACAGGTAATCGACAAAGATCAATGCAATGAAAACAAAGAAAAGGATCTTTGCATATGGGAATAATACAGGTAACAGGAAAGAAGCCACAAACAGCACCATACAAAACCCGGCCAGCAGGTAGATCCTGCGGGTGAGGTACAAGGCACCGATATATTTTTTTATGAATCCGGGCATGACTTACCTGGGTATTTCAATGGATTTTAAAATGGTATCGATCAGGTCGTCTTCGGTAACCCCTTCCATTTCCTTTTCCGGTGTAAGGATGATGCGGTGCCTCAATACATGCGGCGCCATTTCCACCACGTCTTCCGGGGTTACAAAGTCACGCCCCTTGATGGCCGCACTGGCTTTTGCCGATCGCAGTATGGCCAGCGATGCCCGGGGTGAAGCACCGAGGTATAACGCAGGATTGTTTCTTGTTTCATTCACGATACGGGCAATGAACTCCACCACCTTTGGCTCGGTGATCACCGACTGAACCTGTGCCCGGTAGTGCTGGATATCCACCGGCGATAATATCTTTCTTACATCATTCAGCATCTGCAACTGCGATTTTCCCTGCTGGCCATTTAAGATGGCGATCTCTTCTTCCAATGAAGGATATTTTACTTCTATCTTAAAAAGAAAACGATCCAGTTGCGCTTCGGGCAAACGGTAAGTGCCTTCCTGCTCAATGGGGTTTTGTGTGGCCAGCACAATAAAAGGGATCTGCATTAAGTGTGTATGCCCATCCACCGTTACCTGGCGCTCTTCCATTACCTCAAACAAAGCCGCCTGCGTTTTTGCAGGTGCCCGGTTGATCTCGTCGATCAGCACGATGTTACTGAACACGGGACCTGATTTAAATTTAAATTCTCCTTCCCTTGGATTGAACACCGAAGTACCGATCACATCACTGGGCATCAGGTCGGGTGTGAACTGGAGACGGGAGAAATCCACATCAATGATCTTTGCTAGCAGTTTTGCCGTTAATGTTTTGGCAACGCCGGGTACGCCTTCAATTAAGATATGGCCATCGCAAAGCAACCCGATCAGCAGCAGGTCAACCATTTTATACTGCCCTACGATCACCCGGGCAATCTCATTCCGTATTTCGTGAACCGACCTGTTAAGGCCGCTGAGGTCAATGCGTTGTTGAAAAAGATTTTCTTCCATCAGTTTTTATTTTTATGAAAATGTTGAATTTGTTCATTCAATGAAAGCAGGCGGTAATCATCCACCTGTTCTCCTGCCTGCACATCGGCAATGCTGCGGTAAAGCGATTCCACCTTGTCTTTCGGCACCCCGCTCTTCCGGCTCAGCGATATTATAAAATCATCATTGACCACATTGGTATTCAGGAAATACTTGTTGCGGATGAATTCATTGAAATACGTGATCATCTTATCCGAAATATTCCGGTTGTCTTTTTTCTGAAGATACAGCCGGCCGATGGTTTCGGTAAAGGTAACGGTTGTATTCTCATTGGGCCTGCGCTGGTCAATGATGCGTTGTATGCGTTTGCCGCCGAAAAGGACATACAGCAACAGCAATACCAGGGCTATCCAGAAAGCATATTTCAGCGGGGGGTGTTTCATGATCTCGCTGAAGGTTGAAAAATTATCGTTGCTGTCTCTGCGGCGTCGCAGTTTATTATAGTAATCATCCCAGTACACGTGTTGCGGAACTTCTGCGGTAAAGGCCAGGCTTTGCTGCATGTATTTATAATTATTGTTCTTCAGCAGGAAATAATTACTGAAGGCCCGGGGATCGCAATGCAGGTATATTTTACCCTTACCATAAAAATACACAATGGAGTTGGGCTGAAGTTTTTCGTTGAGGCCAACGATCCTTGTGCGGCCTGTATCTATCTTTACAAAATAATTGTTGAAGGGATAATAGAAATAAGAACGGGTTGAATCCGGTTCCACCAGTGAGCGGGTATCGGTTTGCGCCAGGTCGGCAAAACCAAATAGGGAATTGAGATTTATCTTGGTCTTACAGTTTATCTTTTCCTGCAGTATCTCATCAATATAGCCGGCAGCAATGAACAGGTCGTTGCCCTGGCTTACAAACTCCAGCATGGCATCCGCTTCTTCCTCATCCACCAGCAGGGCCTGTGAAATGCAAACATACAAGGCTGCTGTATCGCTGATCTCTTTCCATGTTTTTGAAAAAGGCTGCCGTATGTTACGAACGGTATTGGCTGTATACAACGCCTCTACCTGGCGATAGGCAATACTGGCGCCAAAGGGATTGTTATCTTTTTTGGAAAAGGTCTCTTTTAATGCAGGCATTTTGGGTTCCTGCTGTTTTTGACACGAAAACGACAGCATGGCCAACAGGCCTGTAAGAAAAAGATATGTAAGTGTATTCCGCAACCGGGTTGCTATATTTTCTGGTTAAAGTTTTTAAATCCTGTTTCTATCTTCTGGTAAGTATCCTGGTCTACCACAAACTCGCCATACCAGACATACTCATAATTCAATGTGAGTGATGCCAGTTCGTTTTGAAGGGAAGCGTCTTTCAGTTCCCGTACATACTGGTAATTGGTTTTATCCGGTGCCAGTTGCAGCAGTTCCTTTGCCGCCAGTTTATGTAACGAACGCAGGTATTGGTACCTTACCGCCAGCCGGAGATTATTTTGTTGCAATGCCTGGTTCACCAATGCATCAAAATCGGTTTCCGAATTGATCTGTTCTTCTTCCACTTCTGCATTTATGGCTTTCGCTGATTTGCTCTCCCGCCTGAAAACACCTTCCGACAAAAACAAACGATATACAATGAAAAGTACAAAGAGACCCGCAAGCGTCCACAACAAGGCCTGTATAAAACCGGAAGATAATAAGCGATCTAAAAAGCCAGTACCTGTTGGCACTGCCTGTTTTGGTTTCTTCTTTTCCTTATCCTGTTTATCCTTCAGCAGGCTGTCAATGTATTTGATGTAAGCAAATTCTCTGGCGTTCTTCCAGCGTCTCACCGAATCGGCGGGAAGGCTCAGGCCATTCAGGTAAAGGGTGGTATCGGTCTCCTGCTTTCCCAAAACCGCTGTATTAAGCGTGTGATCTTCCGACGGGGTGCCGGGCTCTTCATCAGCGGGAATCACTTCTGTATCATCATACGAAGATTCATTTCGTAACAACGATGAATCAACATACAGGTATCTCTTTTGCTGTGCCGAAGCCGCAGAAAAGAATAATAAGGCCGTTATTGATATGCTGATGAATTTATTCATGTTCCTTTTTCAACCGGTGGATGATGCCATCGGGGCGGATATAATATCCTTTCTTGTGTAAGCGGATGGGATGAATTACAAAATACCAGATGATGAATGCAAGTGAAACAGATAATATCAATACGCTTGCCCAAACCGGCAGGCCGGGGTTATTTGCTTTGTCGTATGTCTGGCTCATCAGGTGGGTAACATAGCTTTCAAAAAAAGCAGCTACCACAAAAATGGGGATCAAACTTATTAAAACCTTGGCAGCATCTTTAGCTCCCCGTTTAAAGGAAACAAATCTTGAATAGGTTTTGGGGAATAATATCCCGCTGGCCAGTATGAATCCGGCGGTGGAAGCGATCACAATGGCAGATATCTCCAGCGTGCCGTGTATCCATATCACCATCACCGATTTTATGCCCAGACCTTTTGAAAAGAACAGGTATTGAAAACAGCCAAGCATCAACCCGTTCTGCCACATCACCCAGATGGTGAGAATCCCCAGGGTAAATCCGAAAATGAACGAAAGAAAAGCCACCCGGATATTATTAAAACCGATCCGCACGAACATGGAAAAAGGATTATCGTCTTTATATACACCAAAGGGATCGCCTTTGGCAATATTCTCTTCGGTCATATCCACATACCCGTCGCCCAGTACGCCCCGTATGAATTGTTCGTTGTACATAGATGAGAAGACGCCGATGGCAACAAAGAGAACAAAAAGAACCGTGGTAAATAAAAAGATGGAATGGTACCGTTTGAACAAAAGCGGCAGTTCATATTTCCAGAAAGTGAAAATGCGGCTGTACTTTTCCTTTTTGTTGCGGTAGATGCTCTGGTAAATGCCGGCGGCAATGCCGTTTATCCAGCGGGTAACTTTGCTCTTGGGATAAAACGTTTTTGCATAGCTCAGGTCATCGATGAGGTCTACAAAACGTTCGGCAGTTACATCGGGGTTATCGGCGGGAGCATGCTGGTATTCGTTCCACTTATCCGCATTCTTCTTAATGAACATCGCTTCCCGCATAGGGCCAAATTAAGGTTTTGAATTAATGCTACAAAATCGTCTTTTTTCAGCAATAAAAAAACTGCTGTTCGGGCATAACTGTACC
>DAOLIP010000074.1:0-17546 GCA_035328475.1 Ferruginibacter sp. | reverse complement strand
TAAAGTACCAGCTATTCCATGATTACCTTTTTCAGGTAATGCACTTTGGGGTCAACCAGTACCGGCATTTTGCTGGTAATGGTTGATCCTTTTTTGTCGATAGTTACCCGTTGGGTTCCTGCATCCGTTACTATATCTACCGGAAGGGGCATATCAATATTAAGCAGTTTCACTAAATACTTTTCGTCGCCGGTTTGCCGTACATGTATCTCCAGTTTATCTGTTGTGTACAGGAAAAGCCGGAACAGCGGTTTCATGCTTTTGCCATAAGCGCCGCTGAAAAGCTGTTCAACATCCTGGGTCATCACGGTATTGTCATACGTATACTTTGGATCAGTAGCCAGTTTTTTCAATGTGGGGAAGAATATATCATCACCCATTACATAACGCAGGGTGTGCATGAAGAAAGCGCCTTTACCGTAAATGTCGCCATAGTACGCACTGTCGGAATCCACCTCATCGCCCCGTACAACGGGTAATTTGTTTTGGGTGGCCCGGGCGGTTTGCTGCATTCTTTTTATGTAAGCGTCTTCGCCGGCCAGTTCCCGGGTGGCCATGGCATCGCCGAAACTGCAGATGCCCTCCTGTATCCACATATGTCCCCAGTCTTTGTTGGTTACTTTATTGGCCCACCATTCGTGGCCAAATTCGTGGTGCAGCAGCCAGTCGAAATCCTTTCCGCCCAACTGGGTGAATTTGTATTTGTTGCCATAAGCGATATTCGTTTGGTGCTCCATGCCCAAGTGCGGGGTTTCAGAAGCGGCGATGCGTTCTTTTGCCCAGGGATATTCGCCAAAATATTTTTCCTGTATCCGGGCCGATTGTTCGTAGAGGTCCAGCAATTTTTCGGCCATTGCAAAATTCTCTTCAAGTACATAATATTCCATCGGCACTTTATTGCCGTTTACTGTTATGTAAGTACGCTTTACCACTTTGTAATTACCCACATTGAATACCAGGCAATAGTTGCTGATGGTATAGTTTGTTTTATAATGATAGGTTGTTTTATCTTTTTTAGTTGTTGTTTTTTGCAGCAGACCCGGTGCAGCCACCACCAGGCCTTTAGGAACCGTGATGATCATGTCGGCTCCTTCATTGGGCTCATCGCTGGGATGATCCTTGCAGGGAAAGAATATCTTTCCGCCTTCACCCTGGCAGCTAATGGCGATCCAGGGATTTCCCCTGCTGTCTTTCTCCCATTGAAAGCCGCCCACCCAGGGCGCTCTTTCTGCAATACCGGGTTTGCCGCCATAAGCGATCTTCACTTTTACTTTCCCAACAGGCAATTGTTGTTGTAAACTGATGCGTACCAGGTCATCATTACCGTGTACAAAATTATTCGGCTTGCCGTTTACCCAAACCCGGCCAACGGTGAGGCCATGCCAGAAGTCGAATAACAATATATCAGTTGCCTGTGAAAGATTAAGGTCGATCTCAGTATAACCGTTGATGCTTTTTTGAGCCGGGTCAACATCCAGGGCAAGCGTATAATGCCGGATATCCATAATGGCCTGCTCCGGTTTTAATTTACCGCCCGATTTTAAATTTTGTGCCGGGGTGCTGAAGGCAGCGATCACTAAAAGGGAAGATAAGATTGTACGCATACTGTTGTTTTTGGTGCTTGTAAGATAAAGTTAATTGCCCATTCCCAAGAATGATATTTACATGAACGGCCGGCCGGCTGCGGGGTTTATCCATAGCTTTAGTTTCTAAATCTACCGCCATGAAAAGAATGATCATTACACTGGGATTGTTTTTTGTATTAAAAACCGTCTTTGCCCAGGAGGCCCGGGCAAAAGTAGAAGCGGCCTGTATGGATTATATCGAAGGTTTTTATGAAGGGGATACCAGCAAACTCATACGCAGCATCAAGCCGGGCCTTTACAAATTCGGGTACTGGAAGAATAAGAACAGCGGCCAGTATGAACCCGATGGTCAAATGACCTTTCAGCAGGCCATTGACTATGCCAAAAGGGTAATGATTAAAAAGAATTTTGCCAAGCCGGATGCGCCCAAAAAAGTGCAGGTACTGGATATCATGCATTCCATCGCCGCAGCAAAAGTGACTGCCTGGTGGGGAGTGGATTATATCCTGCTGGTGAAACAGGATGATAAGTGGATGATAGAACAGGTGCTCTGGGAAGGGCCGCTGGAAAAGTAGTTGTATCTTCCGGCATTAATTTATCCGTCGATGCGTACAGTATTCATTCTTGGTTTATTTATTACCTGTTTTCTTGCAGGCAATGCCCAGTCTTCCATAGCTACCCGGTCTAAAACGCCGGATTATAAATATGTTTATTACCTGAACACCGATCTGGCTTCCGTAAAAAAGGAAGATGCTACTGTTGTAGGCCGGGGCTTATATGAAAAAAAACTTTTCCGGCTGGATTGTTATTCGGCTGTATATGACCGGCTATTGATGACCCTTCACTTTAAAGATTCTACTCTTGCCGACCTGGAAGGTCCGTTTAAAAGCTACTATTCAAACGGTTCACTTGAGAAGGAAGGGAATTTCGTGAATGGAGTGGAAGAGGGTAGCTGGAATACCTGGGGGCTCACTTATACTAAGATTGATTCGATCGTTTATGCAAAGGGTGTTCCCTGGTTCAAAGCGTATTTTCAACATCATAAGAACGGCAAGTTGTCGTATTGCGAATTAAATGACAGCCTGAAAAATACATTGCAGGTTTTCACCTACGATGAGAACGGGAAGGTATTATCGGACGTTTTCTTTAAGGGAAACAGGGGAATACTGAAGGTATATAAGGATGGCAAAGTGCAAACCGATTCGGTTTTTACCCGGGAAGAAAATGAGGCGGAGTTTCCGGGAGGTGATTATGCATGGCGCCAGTTTCTTTACAAGAACATGAACGCACATGTTCCGGCGGAAAACGGAGCTCCTTCAGGAAAGTATACCGTGATCGTAAAATTTATAATAGATACAGATGGTACAATGAAGGAAGTTGGAACAGAGACCTCTCTCGGCTACGGTATGGAGGCGGAAGCATTACGGATGATGAGCAAATCACCGAACTGGATACCTGCGAACCGGTATGGCCGAAGAATAAAAGCATACAGGCGACAACCGATCACATTTGTTGTTGAGAACTAATTTCCTCTTCCCTATGGACGAACTTATTCTGCATATATCCAACTACCATCCACTCAGTAAAGAGGCGCAGGATGCCTTGTATGATTGTTTTGAACAGGTCACCCTTTCTAAAAATGAATACCTGCTTACCCAGGGGCAGGTTTGCCGTCACTTATACTTTTTAGAAAAAGGAGCATTAAGAGGCTTTTATAATCTTGATGGAAAAGAAGTAACGCATTGGTTTGGTTTTGAACAGGACTTTGTAACCTCCTTTCATAGTTTTATAACCGGCACAGCCGCGGTAGAGAATATACAGCTGCTGGAAGGAAGTATATTATGGTCGATCACAAAAGAAAAACTGGCGGATCTGTTCAACCGGTATCATGAGATAGAAAGACTGGTACGGATCGCTTATGAAAAATATTATATCCGGCTGGAAGAACGTTTTGTGAATGCACAGTTTAAAACGGCTACTGATCGGTACGAAAATCTGTTGCTGCAAACACCGCATATCCTTGAACGGGTACCACTTGGTTACATCGCTTCGTACCTCGGCATCAGTTCCGAAACCCTCAGCAGGATCCGCAGCAAGCTTTAACATTTCGCTTTCTGGTTTTTGACAATTGTCAAAAGCTGCATCAGCCGGCGCTGATAGATTTGTTTCATAAAACAATCAATATGGAACAAAAACAGATCAATCAACCTTCGGCGGCTTTCATTGCTGCTTCCTGGCTGGCTTTTTTCATTGGCACCATTGCCTTCATCATCGGACTGTGGAATGCCGAAATGCAACTGAATGAAAAGGGCTATTACTTCACGGTACTCATGTTCGGGCTTTTTTCAGCCGTATCTGTTCAAAAAGCAGTACGGGACCAGTTGGAAGGTATCCCCGTAACCAATCTCTATTATGGCATAGCCTGGTTCACCACGCTGCTGTCCATCGTTTTACTTACTGTTGGTTTATGGAATGCCGAAATGGCTAAAAGCGAAAAAGGATTTTATGCCATGGCGTTTGTACTGAGTTTATTTGCCGCAATTGCCGTGCAAAAAAATACAAGGGATAGTAAAGCGGCAGTGGAGGAGCCGGAAGTGAATACCGGACCGTTGGAAAGAAGAAAGGAACTGTGATAAATAAAAAACCCCGGCAAACGCCGGGGTTTTTTATAAATACTCAGCATGTATTTATGACTTATTGCAAACCGGCATCGGGCAGCAATTGCTTGGTTTGCAATCGCTGGGTTTGCAGTTTTGTTGCTGGGTGCATTGTTGTTTGCTCTTTTTACCTTTTTTAGGTTTATTGGTATTGGCAAAGGCACCGGTTGCTAATGTGCATACCATGGCCAGCATCAGAATTTTTTTCATAATGTTATTTTAATGATTTGTAAATGTGTGTTTGTTTTATCAGATAGAACCTGTAAAGCGATTGGGCGGCTTCCACACACTGGTAGAGAAAACGGAGGTATAGTCTGTATTCAACAAACTGTAATCTTTATTAATGATGAACTGTTGGGCAGTCCATTCATATTGCGACTGGAAAATAAACGTATAACAAACCGGGCAGGTGGTACAATCCGTATCGTCGGTACAGTCTTTCCCGGAAGATTTTTTATCACATGCTTTATTGCTGTTGCATGGTTTCGGGCTGCTGTTCTTTGAACAGGTATTCTTTTCTGTTTTGGCAGTGCAGGAGGGTGGGGCCTTCTCCGCCGGGCAGGAGGAAACTTTTCTTTTACTGCCGCTGCAGGAACTGCTTTCCTGTTCAGCCGCACATGAAGATTGTTTCTTTTCGTTGGTGCATGTATTTTTTTCTGAAACGGTGATAGCACAGGCATCATCTGCACAGGGTAAAAAACTGGCTGTCTCCGTAAGGAAAACAGAAACCGGAAAAAGTAATATGAATGCCTGCTTTTTCATTTATTGGGTGATTAAAGATAAATAAGAATCCCGGAATGGTATAATGCTGCCGGATTTTTTTGATAAGCGGCGGCGGCGATCCGGTTCAAAACCCTGCTTTTCTAGTTTGTTTTAACAAAGTTTGGTAAGCTTGTTGGTATAGTAGGTGAAACAATACATATGAACAGACCGTTTCTTCTGTCAATAATCATCCTCTTCTTCATACTGGCTACAGGTTGTAATAAGAAAACGAATCCCTCTGTTTCAAACGCTTCCTCAAATGAGAAGCCTGCCGAAACTAAAACGGTAAAAAGAGCCGTAGTAAAAACGGCTGTTCCCAAAGTGATCGTTGTAAACGACAGTGTGGCCAAACGGGCCGTGGATGGCCGCTATTATTACGACCTGGAAGGCCGCCGCTACTGGCGCAATAACCGGGATGGTAAATATTATCTTTATTACCGGGGCATATTTGAGAATGAGGACTTTAAAGCGCCGGTAAGGCAATAATGAACTCCCGCTATCGTGGCCTTTATATAGGGCTTCGTAAAATATCTACAACAGATTTCCAAGCGGGTCTATAACCTGTTCCTGAAAAGAACCCCATCTTTGTGCTGTTAAAAAAATCCATGTATCCAAACCTCTGAAACTGATCCTGTCCTATGAAACCAGATGAACCATTCCGGGATGGCCATCGAAAGAATTACTAACTCCTGTGAAAAGCCTTCAGCAATGAAGGTTTTTTATTTTAGTAAGGGTCAATTAAAAAAACTTCTGGTGGCCTGCTTTCCGTTCTCAATGAGCAGGTTCTTTTCTTCTGCAGAAAGTTTCCGGATCCTGGGGCCGATCTTTCCATCGCTGATGGATACGGTTCTTGCCCAGTCTGTTTCTGATAACTGCTGCCGGTTCAGGTTCTCTAATACGATGTTATAAAACGCATTGATGTATTGCCTGAAATTAGTGACAGGCATGACCGCAATATTCTTTTCTCCTTTATCATTCTTTATCTGCTCTTCACTGTCTATGCGGAATCCGAGTGTACAACAGCCAGTTTGCCCGGCTCCGTCAAACATTTTTACCGGGAAGTTGCCCGTAAAGCCACCATCTACCATTACATCAAGTCCTTCTTTCCTCCGTGGATGCCGTACAACTTTTCCTGCTGTATCTATGAAAACGGCTTCAAAATACAGCGGGATACTCATTGAAATGCGAACCGCATCTTTCACCTTCATGTTGGGATAGGTCTCCTGTGAGAAGAAGATCAGTTGCTGTTTGTTGAGACAGGTGCCCGTTACATAAAGATCTTTATACCCCTTGTTTTGCAACTCTGCAAAAGTGATATCGGCATTACCGGTCTTGAAAGCAATTATTTTTTCAAGCCAGCTTTCAAATTTATTTCCGCGGTACCAGCCAAAATATTTGCTGGTACGGTTAATGCCTCCGGCAAAAAGATACCTGCCGTCGTTGAAGCGCTTAAAGTTTGTTGACGAAATAATATCGTTTATTTCATTACTGCTGTAGCCCAATGAAAGGGTAAGGGCAATGATGGCCCCGGCAGAAGTGCCACCCACTTTTTCAACGGACTGCAACAGGTTCCTGGTTTCCAGTTCATGGATGGCCCCGCAGTAGGCAATGCCGCGTATACCGGCACCTTCAAACACCAGGTTCTTTATCACAGGTTTTGTTTGGGCAGCAACGCAAAACTGTATGAAAACAGCAGGGATGGTGAACAGCAACTTTTTCATGCATACATTTTTTATTGACTGAAATTATCACCATCCGGTAAAATAAACGCTATAAGCTATGTTAAAGATCCGCATTGAATGCTATCCCTTCCTGGCCGTATGATAAATACCCCATACGAGATGCCTGCAGCGTTGCATCTGTCTTATATATGTTTCATCATTCTGCGTTTTTGCTTTCAGTAACATCAGCAGTTTTTTCTTTTCAGCGGGTTCCCAGTTATCCAGGCCGGGTACAAGATTACACAGCAGGCTGAATTCACTGAAATGGGGTTCGTATACCGATGCATCTTTTACCTGCAATTGATTCTGCAGCCGGGAAGAACATGTTTTTAAAGCAAGTGCACGGCTGCCATTGAATTTTTTAAGGATCATTTTTGTGATCACAGCACTGATGTGTTCCGGATCCATGTCTTCCGGCAACAGGGGTTTTAATGAAAGTTCCAGGCTGCTGCCGGTAAATTGTGTAAGCAATTCCATCGATGATCGGCGGCCGCTTTTATATTCCGCTTCTGCAATGCCGGCAATGATTTGTTCCTGCGGGCGAAATCCCAGTTTATAATAAAACCAAAAGGCTGCGCTTTGTAATCCTTCTTTATTGCCTTTTCCAAACTGGTATGGTTTTACCACAAAACGCTGTATTTTATAAAGCCGTTGATAAAGGCGCAACACTTCTGCAAAAAGAACCGCTGATTCTCCTTTACGGAACAGAGGGTAAACATTCAGGCCGATCTTACAGCGGTCGCCAAATATCCACCCACCGCCGTAAGCCACCGGTACATTGTTTTTGAAGACCATGTAACCGATATACGATTCCAGCGAAAGACGGCGGTCAGCCTTGATGCCAAACAGGGCGATAGCAAGTCCGCGGCCGCAGGAAAATAGTTTTACGGTTGAAGCGCCGGCCAGTGTAACAGGCTCCGTCTCTCTTGAATAAAAGGCCAGCGAGGCCTTTGCCACATCCATAAGGTGAATGCATTGCTGATGGGATAACTTTATCTTTTCAGGAAGCGGCATTTTAAGAACAGCAGCCAGGTCTGCCTGTTTTATTATTTTTCTGTGATAAAATACCGGCAATGAAATTCCCCGGATAAAACTGCGGTTAAATACCGGGTGATCCAGCTTCCAGGAAGTGAATACCTGCATACTGTCGAAAAGGATCTCCCGCAGGCGCTCATCGGGAATATGTTCCTCAAAAGCGGTTACAAGTTTTTGCAGTACCTGCTGCCTGCCGGTAAGCGATTGAATTCTTTTTGTAAGCGAGATATTACCCTGCGTGGTATAATAGTATTCAATCCGGGGAAAAAGCCGGTGTAATACAGCTACGCCTGATTCCGCATTATCACCGGCAGAATCCATACTTACATCGGCCGGGAATTTTTGCAGCAGCCATTTTGTGATAGGGAAACTAAACTGGGAAGTGATCATCGAGCCCGCAATACCGGTTCCGCTCAAAGAACGCTGGCTATTTTGCCGGGAGCTGTTCATAACAGATATCACATGATCCCGGGTTCGTATCAATCCTTCCTCTGCCAAATGCCGGATCTTTTCATTGCAGGGGTGTACATAAATAAACAACAGCACATCATGGAAGATTTTTGATACAGCAACACTGGCGGGTTTACACCTGATCAGGTTTGTCAATGCCTGTTCCAGCAATCTTGCTGTGCCTGTTTGGTTAAGCTGGGTATAGGTAAACAACCGCTCCACATCGCTGTGGGTGAAAAACTGCTGCCGCATATTTTATTTTGTATCTAAAATAGCAGAGCCTGCCTGGCGGAAATATGATAAGCATCATCTTCTAACCCGTTATTGGTAAGTGAAATCCCGTCTTCCGGGGTAGTGTTCTGGTTAAAATAAGAATCTGCCGTAGCGTTGCTGACAATATAGGTTTAGCGGTTTATTATTAACTTGGCAAACATGATCACCCGACTTGCACCCACCCCCAGCGGCTTTCTTCACCCGGGAAATATTTTCAATTTCCTGCTCAACTGGCATTGGGCAAGAACCAACAAAGGAAAAGTATTGTTGCGCATTGATGATGCCGATGCCGAACGCAAGCGGCCGGAATACGTAGAAGACATTTTTCGGGTGCTGGAATGGCTGGGTCTCGACTGGGATATTGGACCAGCCGGCCCGGATGACCTGGAAAAGAACTGGTCGCAGATTCACCGCAAAGAAATGTATAACGGGTTGTTGCAGGAGCTGAATGACGGGGGATTGATCTATGCCTGTGAATGCACCCGTACACAACTGGCAGAAGCGCCATGCACCTGCCGGGCTAAAAATATCAAACTCAATACAACAGGAATTGCCTGGCGAATGGAAACAATAGGGGAGATCATTTCATTCAACGATAAGCTCGTTGGTGAAATAAAACATTATCTCCCGCTTCAAAATTCTTTTGTGGTGAGAAGAAAGGATGGCATTGCCGCCTACCACCTGGCTTCATTGGCAGACGACCGTTATTTTAATATCACCCATATCGGCAGGGGAGAAGACCTGCTGCCTTCCACCGCCATGCAATTGCATCTCGACGGATTATTCAGCAAGCCCTACCTGGATCAATGCATCTTCTGGCATCACCCGCTGATCACGGGCGACAGCGGCACCAAACTTTCCAAAAGTGCCGGGGAGTATGGAAGAAGCATCAGGAACTATTTTAAAAAAAAACAACTGATCGCTTCTTTTGAAAAATGGGTGGGAATGGATAAACAAAGCAAAGAAGAGCTGTTTACCGTATAGTATTCTATTTGCAGCGAAATGGCTGCTGCAATTCATATCCTGTATTCCCCAATACATAGCTTTAAATTCACAGCTGGCCGCTTTCCATAGATGAAGGCAGCGGCTAGGCGTTTACCTTTATCAAAAAATAATAAAAACACTTAAATAGAAATCATGGAACAGTTGAAACAGACCTCTTTATACCTGGCCATCTTTTTTTGGGCAATGATCGTTGGCGGAATCATGTACTCTCATATTGTTTACTTCCCGCCTTATCTTGCTCACCTGCCTGTTTCAAACCAGCTTATCAGCGGAGAGTACGGGCTTCACGATGAAAACTTCTGGATGTTTATTCACCCGGTAACTGTGCTGCTCACCATTACCACACTGGTGCTGAACTGGAGATCAAAGCAACGGCGTACATTCATTCTCATTACAGCGGGCATTTATGCCCTTGCCATTTTTTTTACTGCTATCTATTTTGTTCCGGAACTAAAGGCCTTTGCAAAGAGTACCGCTTCTTCTGCTACGGTATCAGAATTGTTTGAACGTGGACAAACCTGGCAACACCGCAGCTGGATAAGGGGATCTTTCATGCTTACAGGATTTATCATGCTGCTGCTGGCATTACAAAAAGGAAATAAACTGAAGGCAGGCTAGTTGAAGCTTTCCTTGTTCAATATTCCTTTCTTCATAAACCAGCGTTATCATAAACCAATTCCATATGCAGAATAGGATAAGGCTTTCCCATACCATCTTTTTCTGATCTGGACATGGTTTTAAAACCATGCCGTTCATAAAATATTATCGCCTGTTCATTCTGTTCATTCACATCCACTTTTGTGATGTGCAGGTTGTTGATGGCATGAAGCAATAACATTTTGCCGATGCCCCGGCCCCGGTAAGCCGCATCAATGAACAGCATTTCCAAACTGTTGCCTGCCACGCCCAAAAAACCGGTAATATCATTTTTATCATCTCTTGCACAAGCCAGGGTCACCTGGCCAAACACCTCTTTTTCCTGTATAAAATTCTTGAATATTTCTACATCGCCGTCCCGTAAAAAATGGTGGGTGGCTTTTACAGATGACTCCCAGATCTTCAGCAGGATGGGGTATTCAGATTGTTGAACAGAGCCTGATATATGCATATAATTACTGTATGGTCACTTTTTTATAATAATGCCAGATATCCCTATTGACCTGCACCGGTTTTAATTTACCGCCCGAACTGATGTGCCGTGTATCGCCCTGCACATATAACCGGGTAACGCAAATGTCAGGCAGCAGAAAGGAAAAGATTTTTTTCATGAGAATAAAGATAGGAAGGAAACCCTGCTTCCGTAAACTGCAAGCGCTGCCTTGGACCTGTGATGCAATTTTCCGGCACCGGTACGGCTGATCATACCAGAAAGAAATGCTGCTTCTGTTACCCGGGTATCCTAGAACGACATCTTAAACGTATCGGGTTTACTGGTTACAGCATACACAATGGCCGCTGCCAGTATCACCAGTATAAGGATAACAATGATGCCGAATTCTTTTTCCAGTACTTCTTCATCTTCTTCCTCCTCGTTTTTTTTGGTTTTTCTTCTGATGGTCACCGCTTTTTCGTGGTGTGGCAGCAATTCGGCTATCAGCAGCATGATGAGCAGGCCAACGGCAATGATACTGAGCCAGGGCACATTTTTATACATAGGCCCCATGGGTGTGAGCATTAATCCCAATGCGGCGGTAAACAGAAAGATGATGGCAAAAAAATACAGGATACCGTGAAAAGGCCCGGGCCCTCTCCGTTTGAAAAAATAGGTGAGGATGAAGGCAAACAGGATACTGCAGAAAAAAGCAAATATGAATCGTATCAGCATGGTCTTGTTTTTCAGAAAGATAGTTAACCATATTGCCTGAAAAGATGATGGCTGTCAGCAAGGCTGCCAAGATTAAGCAGTTGAACGCATCATATCTTTGTATTCACCAGCTTCCGTTATCTTAAATAGTTTGTATTTTTAAAATAAAAAATGAAACAAGGACTACTGGTACTCGTTACCTGCTGCCTTCTTTTTTCCTGCAGCAACCCCGGCCCGGAAGAATATTTCAGCCAGGCCTCCCTCAATGCGAATCTTTTGTACGGCTTTGCCGGCAGGGGTATGCAGCAGCAGCTGGCAAGCCCTTCGGAGAAATTAGTGGATGAAAAAACATTGGCCACGGCACCTATGAAAAGGGCCGAAGTGCTGCAGACAAAACTGGATGCGGTTGAAGCAGCCTACAAAAAAATAAAAGCCCTGAAAAGCAATGATGAGGCAAAGGAAATGCTGAACGCCTCCCGGGCATTGTTTGAATTTGTATTGCCTGTATACCGGAAGGAATACAGGGAACTTGCAGATATGTACGACAACAACGCTGGAGCAGATAAGATTTCGGCAATGGAAACATCCATCAGCGAACAATACGAACCAAAATTTTTAGAGTTATACAATGCATTGGGCACTGCCGGAAAAGCCTATGCGGCAAAGCATGGGATAAAAGTGATGGAAGTGAATCCCTCGCCAAAGTGAGGTGAATATCGAACAAGGAACAATCCGAATATTGAACAAGGAATGTAGAATATTGAAGTCTGCACTCCGGTCATAATTCAGAATTCCTTGTTCATTGTCCGATATTCATTTAATCTTATTCAGTATCGTTTCCCCCTATTTATAATCTCCCGTAAGCATATTGATAAACAAAAACAGCAATGCCAGTGTCCAGGGACCGATGCCGATCCAGAGCGCCAGTTTAATATCCTGCCTGAAGAAGGAAAAATAAATTCCTGCTAACCCCATACCCAGGAAAAGAATGGCATAAATGAGCGTTGCTGTTTTAGAATACTTGCTGGTTTGCAATACGTGCAGCACATTTAGCATAAAACGGGTGCCGGTATACACATTGATGGATGATATGATCCAGGCCAGTACCTTATAGAATGTCATGCATGAATTGCTTTGCAAATAAAGATACAGCAATTGCTGATGGAGGAATTGAATGCAGGCCGTCTTGTTTTTTGATAAAGGAACCAACTTCTGCAATCTCCCGGTAGATAATGCGCTTCCTGTTTGTTTCCCTGCAGTTTTTAATTGAAAGACAGCAGTTATTAACGAGTCACAACTTTTGACATGCAGCCTTACCGGCAGCAACATTAAAACCGGTATGAGCATTAGTTTCCCTTGTGTTATTTTATTAACTTTAAAGCATCATCAAAGCCCGCCATCATTATCAAAACAAATGAAGAGCATTGCCCTCATACTGCTTCTTTTTCCCTTACAGGTGTTTTGCCAGCCTGAAGGTAATGGTATGGCCAGGGCAGTGAACGGATCTGCTGTCTCCCGCAACTCCTTCATTAAGAATATCGGGCAGTATGGTCAAACCATGGCAGGCCATGCGGCGATGGGTACCATTCAATACGGCTTCGAAGGGTTTAACATGCGTGTGTTATTCACCCCAAAGGGCATCATTCACCTTCACCGTAAAATTGAAAAACTGAGTGAACGGAAAGAAAGGAGACTGGAGCGAAAAGGCATTCCTGAAGATGAGATAGAAAAAATGACAAAAGTTATTGATAAAGTGATAACGGTGGAGTGGGTGGGGGCCGATCCCGCTGCAGCGATCGTGGCGGAAGACGAAACAACCGAATATCATACCTACGGGCTTTTGCAGGATAAAGCATCCGGCTATAAAAAGATCACTTACAAAAACCTGTACCCCGGTATTGATGTGGTTTATCATCTTACCGGTTCCGGCAAAACCGGGTTTGAATACCGTATCATAGTTCGGCCGGGTGCCGACCCCGGCATTGTTAAAATGAAATACGGCGGCGATGTGAAGAATATATCCATTGACAGAAGCGGGAACCTGCTCATCCGTTCTGTCATCAACAGTATCATGGAAACAAACCCGGTTGCATTCAGCAATGCTTTAACCGACCAGCGGCATTACCCGGTTTCATTTCAGCAGCAGAACAACCGGGTTGGGTTTGCAGTGCCGGTTTATGATAAAACAAAAACACTGGTGATTGATCCTTTTGTGAGTAATACAAATGCCGGTCTGCCGGGAACCAATATTGGCATTGCAAAGGATATTGACTACGACTATGAAGGCAATGTATATGTGGCGGGCGGGGGCGATGTTTTCAGCACCTGCAAACTGGCTAAATATAATGCAGCGGGTGTATTGCTATGGACCTTTAATGGGGTATTGGTTGTACCGGCCTGGACCTGGGGAACTTTTTATGGCGGCTGGGTTGTTGAAAAAGGCAGCGGCAATGTGTTCATTGGCCCGGGAGTAAAAACAAGCGGTATACAGGTAGTAAGATTATCTGCTGCCGGTGTGTACGATAATTATATTACGGTAGCCGATCCTTTTTTCTGGGAAACCTGGAAATTTTTATGGAGTTGTAATGACGGCGATCCAAAAATATTAATTGCCGGCGGTGGTATCAATTCCAATATCAACCTGGCGGTTTGCAGCCCTCCATCCACCACACTTGCCAGTACCAACCTCACAGGTATTGCCACTTTTGCACAGGATATTGCAGACGCAGTGATTGACCCGCTGACCAATGATATATATACAATATTTGCCTCCCTGGTGCTTTCCCCAGGCGTAAATAACCATATATTCAAGAACCCCGCTCCCTATAGTGCGTCCACGCTTGCCTGGGATGTTCCTTCGGGTTTTACCTCGTTGGTAGAGATCAAGAACAGGCCATACCTGAACTTCGCGGGCGGAAATACTGATAATTCGGTGAATGCACTGGCGGTGAACAGTTCTTATTTATATTACTGGGACGGCGTGAACCTGAAAGCATTCAATAAGGCCGATGGCAGCCAGGCAGGAGCTGTACTTACAGTGGCTTCCAATACCCTGTTAATGCAGGGAGGGATCGTGGCCGATGAATGTAATAATATTTTTATCGGTGATGTCAACGGTACGATCAAAGTTTATAAATTCAACGGATCTTTTTTTGATGACCTCGCAGCTCCCGATATCAATATTCCCGGTTATCCAACCCGGCCCGTGTATGACCTGGCCTATGACGAAGCACACCGGCTATTATATGCCTGTGGCTCCGGGTTTGTGGCTTCCTTTGATATTTCATCTTATTGTGCCAGCACGGTGTATCAACTAACGGTTACGCCCGATTGTCCTACACTTTCTGTTCAGGCAACGGTTAGTCCTGCGCCTCCTGTCGGTACAGTGCTTACCTATGCGTTATTTGCCGGCGCCACCCAGGTAGCAACCAATTCAACCGGTTTATTCTCCGGCCTGCTGCCCGGAACAAATTATTCGATCAAAGCTTTTTTGAACCAGGCCTGCAGCGGTACGCAACTGATAGAGAATTTTACAATGGACAACTGTATTGTTTCTGTTTCAGCTACATTCATTAACCCTTCGTGTAATTTACCCAACGGAAGCATTCATGCCGTTGCGGTGAACGGTCAGCCGCCTTATCAATTCTCTATTGACGGTATCAATTACCAATCGAGTGGCATCTTCACCGGGCTTGCCGCCGGAAGCTATGCGGTTATAGCAAGGGATGCACAGAACAGCAGCGACACCCTCATTGTAACACTCGTTAATTCACTGCCCCTGCAGGCAACGGCTGTTCCGGCTGCTTCTTCCTGCACGCAATATGATGGCAGCATTACGGCCACGGGCACCGGCGGCGCAGCGCCATTGCGGTACAGTATTGATGGAGTTAATTACCAGCTGCCCGGCATTTTTACCGGGCTTGCACCGGGCAATTACACGGTGAGGGTAAAGGATACCAATGCCTGTACCATTACTGTTCCGGTGTTTGTTGATTCACTGAATACGGTGCTGGTGAATGCAGGCAGCGATGTTAGCATTTGCGAGAGCAAAACAACCACACTGGCGGCCACTTCAAACGGCAGCACTGTTGTATGGACGCCATCCACCGGGCTCAGCAACCCGAATATTCTTACACCCATTGCATCGCCGGTAATAACAACGCGGTATATTATAACAGCAACCACCGGTATATGTAAAACAAAAGACAGCCTCGATATATTGGTAAACCCGGCACCCATTGCCAATGCAGGAAGAGATACAGGCATCTGCTTTGGTAAAGATCTTCAGCTCAACGGCAGCGGCGGTATTGCTTATGTATGGAGGCCTTCCACTTATTTATCAGGTACCACTGTTTCAAACCCGGTTGTTGTACAGCCTCCTGCAGGTTCCATCACGTACCGGCTTACGGTTACAGATGCCAATGGTTGTATCTCTTTAACGGAGGATGATATCAGGATTGACGTTAGCCGCCCCGCAAAACTGTTTGTGGGTTATGATACATCCATTGCCATTAACCAGCCCTTGCAGCTGTTTGGCGTTGATGTATTCAATGCCGGATTTATCAATTATAGCTGGTTGCCCTCTTATGGATTAAATAATCCCTTTGCCAAAAACCCGGTGGCCATCCTCGACCGGGATATGGTTTATAACGTAACCGCAAGCAATGCATTTGGCTGCACCGCAACCGATGATATAAAAATAAAAGTGTACAAAGGCCCCGAGATTTACGTGCCCAATTCCTTTACGCCCAATGGCGACGGATTGAATGATGTGCTGCGGCCTATTGTTATCGGGATGAAGGAGTTTCATTATTTCAGCGTTTATAACAGCTATGGCCAGCTGGTATTTACCAGTGCGGTTGCTGCCAACGGATGGGATGGCACGTTCAAAGGCGTCAAACAACCCATTGGTGCCTATGTATGGATGGCCGGGGCCGTTGATTACAAGGGAAACAAGATTCAGCGAAAAGGATCGGCGGTATTGATACGGTAGAATAGTTGCCCGTGCAAAACTCGATAAGGTCTGCAGCGCCGCATTGCCGGGCAGACCTTATCGGTTTAACCGGCTTTTTAAAGCGTTGCATTCCATAAAAGAAATTATTACGGTCTCAGCGGGATTTTCGTCAATGGATTTTTATTTTCCATAGAGCATGTTCAGCGAAACCCCGTGGGATGGAATGAATTCCCGTTAAAACACGATAAGGTCTTCAGCGCTGCATTGCCGGGCAGACCTTATCGGTTTAACCGGCTTTTTAAAGCATTGCTTTCCATAAAAGAAATTATATCTTTAAATCCCGTCCCTCTTAATTCAGCCTTAAACAGATCTACATGGAATCCCCCTTGCAGGCAGCCCCCGTTGCACAAAGCGAACGCATTACCATCCTCGACAGTCTGCGTGGCTTCGCCATACTCGGCATACTGCTGATGAACATCGGCGCCTTCGGTATTTCCGGCGATACATTCGCTTTGGGAGAAACCGGCGTCAATTACAAAACATGGTATTTCATTGCCTGGGTACCCGATGGCACACAACGGGCCCTGTTCTCCATGTTATTCGGTGCAGGCATCATCCTGTTCATGCGCAACATAGAACGTAAAGTGGATGGGATACGGCAGGCCGATTATTTTTTCCGGCGGCAGCTGTGGCTGATGTTCTTTTCGCTGGTAGATGTTTTTTTGCTTTTGTGGAACGGCGATATCCTGCTCGACTATGCTCTTTTTGGCATGTTGCTTTTTACCTTCCGCAATCTTCCGGCAAAAAAATTACTGGTTGCCGCAGGGGTTTGTTTGTTGCTGATGCTTGCCCGGGAGAACCGTGACCTGTATAAGGATAAACAGGTGATCGCAAGGGGAGAGGCCGTGGCAGCAATGGATACCACGAACGTAAAGCTCACGCCAAAACAGGAGGAAAGGCTGGAAGCGATGGAAGACATGAAAAAAAGCAGCAGTCCCGAAAAAAGAATAAAGAGAATAAAGAAGAATGTTGAGTTGCTCAGCAACGGCACGTACGAAGAAGTATATGAATGGCGCACCGAACGTTATATAGGCCACATGGTGCAATACCTGTTCTTTGAAGCCTGGGATGTTTTGCTCTTCATGTTCCTGGGTATGGCCTTCTTTAAGATGGGGATATTGACCGGGCAGGCGCCGATGAAAGTTTACTGGTGGATGCTGGTCATCGGCCTGGGCCTCGGGCTCCTGCTCTCTTACCTGCAGATGCAGCAGAACGTAGCCTACCGCTACAACCGGTTTG
>DAOLIP010000073.1:0-17900 GCA_035328475.1 Ferruginibacter sp. | reverse complement strand
CGTCGAAGCGTTGTGCCGCTTTAATTAAGCCGAGGTTACCCTCGTTGATCAAATCGCTCAGCGAAAGTCCCTGGTGCTGGTACTGTTTGGCTACGGATACCACGAAACGTAGGTTGGCCTGTACCAGTTTATCCAAAGCACGCTGGTCTCCCATTTTGATCTTTTGGGCCAAAATGGTCTCCTCTTCAGGAGTAATCATCGAAATCTTCGAAATTTCCTGCAAATATTTCTCAACTGCCTGTGAATCACGGTTGGTAATCTGCGTTGCGATCTTTAATTGCCTCATCTTCTATATATTAAATTCTTGTATTCTTAACAGATAATAGACGCATTTTGTTGGGAAAAGGTTGCAAAAGGATGGTTAATGCTTCAAATTCCGGCGAAAATTATTTGCAAAGGTACGTTACGATGGCCGCATTTCATAGTGAATGGGCAAAAAAAGGGATGAATGGGGAAAAGAAGCCACAAGCAGTAAGCTTCAAGGGATAAGCATAAATTTTTCTAATTCTTTTCTACTCTTAACTCAATTTATTTTGAAAGCCCGCCCCCTTGCAGCGTGCGGCCTGAAGCTTATCTTTAAGGCATGATAACAGATTTACGATCAGATACATTCACAAAACCCACTCCAGCGATGCTGGAAGCCATGTTTAGGGCCCCCGTTGGGGATGATGTTTTTGGAGAAGACCCAACTGTAAACAAGCTGGAAGCCATGGCCGCAGAAATATTTGGGATGGAAGCCGCTCTTTTTTGTCCCAGTGGTACCATGACCAACCAAATTGCCATTAAATGCCATACACAGCCGGGTGATGAAGTGATCTGCGATAAGATGAATCATGTATATATCTATGAAGGGGGCGGTATTGCTTTCAACAGCGGTTGCCAGGTTAAACCGGTGGAGGGCGACCGGGGAAGGATCGCTCCTAATCAGGTTCTTGAATCGATAAATCCGGATGATGTACATAAAGCCAAAACAAGACTGGTTAGTTTAGAAAATACTGCTAATCGTGGGGGTGGAAGTTGTTATGAATTTGCTGAGATTGAAGCGATTAAAGATATTTGCTCAAAAAACGATCTTAGTCTTCATTTAGATGGTGCCAGGTTATGGAATGCCCTTGTTGCAAAGAATGAAACCCCAAAACAGTACGGTGAAATATTCGACAGCATATCTGTTTGCCTGAGTAAAGGCATGGGTGCCCCTGTGGGAAGTCTCTTATTAGGTAAAAGCGGGTTTATTAAACAGGCCCGCCGGGTACGAAAAATTTTTGGTGGGGGCATGCGCCAGGCCGGGTATATGGCTGCAGCCGGTATTTATGCACTGGAAAATAATATTGCCCGTTTGGCCGAAGACCATGACCATGCAAAGCAAATTGCAGAAGCCCTGGGTAAAAAGGAATTCATCGGCAACATCATGCCTGTTGAAACCAATATTGTGATATTTGAAGTGAAGGGCAACTACGATTCGGCAAGGGGATTTTGTGATAAACTCAGGCAGCATAATATACTTTGCCTGCCAATCTCCCAAACCCAGGTGCGAATGGTGACCCATCTTGATTTTACTAAAGAAATGCTAAAAGAGCTTATCGGTTTAATTGAATCCCAGTAAATGAGAAATAAAGCTGATTTTGCAGCGTTTCCATTCAAACAAACCAACTATGAAGTTATACTCAATCCTGGCGATAGCCATCGCCGCCGTTTTATTTCAATCTTGTCAGAAAGAACCCGGAACTGGTACCAGTGAAGCGAAAATAAATTTCATTTTTAAATTTGATTCTACACAGGTCAGGCTGAATGCCATTGGGCAGTTGGCTCCTATGCCTGCAGGCCACGCCGGGCAATCACCCCGGTTTAACCTGATGAGCGCCCATTATGTGGAAATGACCCCATCTCCTTTTACCGCATTGGGAGCCGGTGCCGTTCTTTACAAAGCCCCCGAAGTAACAACCGGCGGAGCCAAAGCCATTGATTTTTCCAATTCAAAATTTGCCGGAAACAACCAGGTGTTTTTAAGCGTTCCCCTAAAAAGTTTTGCGGCGGGTACCTATACCTGGCTGCGGGTATCGCTGGCCTACCAGAATTACGATATCTATATGAACACCCTGGGGCAAACATTAAATGCAACTGTAGCTTCTTTTATAGGTTACAATACATACCTCAGCAGTTATAAAGTAAAAGATTCCACTGTTACCGTAAATGCAAATAAGCTGCAGGGCTATTGGGCTTTTGAAACAAAGTATATGGGCATCGGGTATTTAAGTACCGGCCAGGCCCCGCCCGGAGCCACCACCGTTCCCAATCCTTTGTTCGCTACTTCGCCCATACCGGCAGGTTCTTGTTTGGTTACAGGTGAATTCTTATCACCCCTTGTGGTAACTGGTAATGAAACGAGTGATATCAATATCATTGTTTCCCTTTCTGTAAACAAAAGCTTCGAATGGATAGATGTGGATGGCAATGGCACTTACGACCCCGGCAACGGCGATACCGTAATTGACATGGGCATTCGTGGAATGATACCGAAAAGACAATAACACAAAAGCACGAATACCGAAAGCCGGGTTATAAAGACCCGGCTTTTTTTTAATGGGCACCACCATTGATCACAACCCTGCGGTTTATTGTTAGCTGTTTTTAAATATCTTCGTCTCCATCATTCTTAATTTTTCATTCTTAACTCTTCAGTATTAAACATGTTCCCGAAAATAAATCCCACTACAACCCCGTCCTGGCAGGCATTGCAACAGCACCGGCAATTGTTTGAAGAAGTGCACATGAAAGATCTTTTTTACAACGACCCAGAAAGGTTCAGTCGCTTCTCCCTGCTGTATGGCGATATCCTTTTTGATTATTCCAAGAATATCATCACCGAAAATACCCTGGAGATACTTGTTCAGCTTGCAGAAGAATGCCGGGTGAAAGATGCCATTGAAGCTATGTTCACCGGTGAAAAAATAAATGCAACCGAAAACCGGGCAGTGCTTCATACAGCACTCAGGAATTTTTCCGGCAACCCGGTAATGATGGATGGCCAGGATGTAATGCCCGGCATAAAAAAGGTATTGCAACAGATGAAAGATTTCTGCGCCAATGTTCACAACGGCACCTGGAAAGGATATACAGGAAAGAAAATAAAATACATCGTTAACATCGGCATTGGCGGCAGCGACCTGGGCCCCGTAATGGCTACCGAAGCGCTCAGGCCATATTGGATAGAAGGAATGGAAACGCATTTTGTAAGCAATGTGGATGGCACGCACATCTCCGAAACGCTGAAAAGAGTAAAGCCCGATGAAACGCTGTTTTTAATAGCCAGTAAAACCTTTACCACCCAGGAAACCATGACCAATGCCCATACGGCAAGAAACTGGTTCCTGCAGCAGGCAAAGGAAGAACAGCATATTGCCAGGCATTTTGTTGCCCTCAGCACCAATGAAAAAGATGTAGTTAAATTCGGTATCAACCCGGCAAATATGTTCGGGTTCTGGGATTGGGTGGGTGGCCGCTATAGTTTATGGAGCGCAATTGGTTTATCCATCGCACTAACCATTGGCTACAATAACTTTGAACAGTTATTGAAAGGTGCTTATGAAACTGATAAACATTTCCGGGAAACATCTTTCAATAAAAATATCCCGGTATTAATGGCGCTGATCGGGGCCTGGTATGGCAATTTCTTCGGAACCAAAACGGAAGCCATTCTCCCCTATGACCAGTACCTGCACCGGTTTGCCGCTTATTTCCAGCAGGGAAATATGGAAAGCAATGGTAAATATGTTGACCGGAACGGCAACAAAGTGAACTATGCAACCGGCCCGGTGATCTGGGGCGAACCCGGCACCAATGGCCAGCACGCTTTTTACCAGCTCATCCACCAGGGCACACAGATCATTCCCTGCGATTTCATTGCCCCGGCCATCAGCCACAATGCAACAGGCGATCATCATCAAAAATTACTGAGCAATTTTTTTGCCCAAACAGAAGCATTGATGAATGGTACCGGTCATGAAAACCCGTATCGGGTATTTGAAGGCAACCGGCCAACCAATTCTTTTTTAATAAAAAAGATCACCCCTTTCACACTCGGACAACTGATCGCTCTCTATGAACATAAGATATTTGTACAGGGCGTTATCTGGAATATTTACAGCTTCGATCAATGGGGTGTTGAACTGGGTAAGGTGCTGGCCAATAAAATACTGCCTGAACTGAATACAGATGCGATCATTGATACGCACGACAGTTCTACCAACGGGCTGATCAATGCTTTTAAAGAAATGTCCTGACTGATCATTAATAGCTGGGGGGAGAATAGAGCTGTGTTTCACCGGCAGGTATCTTGTAGGTACATACTTTCCCCGCCAGTTTTAGTTTAATAACGATGTTTTTGCAGCCGGCAGGATCCTGTGGTTTGTCAACCACCGGTTGTAATGCAAGTTTCCAGAGTGTGTATCCTTTCTTTGCCTTGATCACTATATTTTTTTCATTGTCCAGGTCTTTACCAACGGATACCGTATTGCCGTTTGCTTTTTCAGGGATTGCAGTAAATGCTACATTATTGTAGTAAACCGTTTCTATGACCGGCTTGTTATTCCCCTTCCAGTCTAAATAAATAAACCGGCTCACCTGCAGAACCGGCGGCACCCGGTTTCCATTCTCATCCACCATCTGTGTTCCGGGAATGGAAACCGTAAACCAGGCATAGGCTTTATGGAGATTGCATTTAGGCTGGGCTTCAGCCGCAAGAATGCAGGTAAACAATCCAATCGTAGAAAGCAATTTTTTCATTTCACAATTTACCATAAAAAATCCTCCCGGTATGGGAGGATCTTTTGCAATTAGGTTTGGTATTTGATTTACCACTTATCTACTTCTTCAGTACTTCCGTTATCAGCGGAGATGTTGGTAGCTTCTTGCGGGCTGCTGAGCGTAGCCGGAGTCTCTGTTTTTTCTGCCACTATTTCCTCTACCTTTATTTCTGTAACCGCTGCCGTTTCTGAAACAGGTACAGATGGAGCCGGTTGACCTTCTTCTCCTTCATAAGGAGTATCGTGGTTAAAGGCATCAAAATCGAAGTCGGGCATTAATTCAGTTTTTACATAATCAACAGCTTCTCCCAACCCTTTAATGAATTTGTTGAAGTCTTCTTTGTACAAAAAGATCTTGTGCCGGTCATACCCGTCTGAATCAAACCGCTTACGGCTTTCGGTAATGGTCAGGTAATAATCGTTGCCGCGTGTTTCCCTTACATCAAAAAAGTAAGTTCTGCGTTTTCCGGCCCTGATGCGTTTACTGTAAACACTGTCCTGTTTTTTTTCATTGTTCTCGTACGCCACTGTTTTAAGTTTTAATTTTTAACGATGTCCCTTTTTTGGGATGAGCAAAGATAGAATTGTTTTCCATTCTGCAAAATATAACTGAATGCTTTTCCGCTTGTCTTTTTCGTGTACAGGTTGCCTGTTGGTCCTCATAAAGCTGACGGCCTTCAGGTCCCCTGGTTTTCCCTGTCCTGTTCCTGCTGCCGGGCATGCATGTCGGCATAGTATCCCTTCATTTCGAGTAACTGGCTGTGTGTTCCCTGCTCTACGATGCGGCCTTCGTCTATCACAATGATCTTATCAAAAGCAAACAACGAAAAAATGCGGTGGGTGATGATGATGGCTGTTTTGTTATCCAGGTATTGATACAGGTTGCCGATGATCTCCTTTTCGGTACGGGCATCCACGGCGCTCAGGCAATCATCAAATATCACGATCCGGGGATCTTTGATCAATGCCCGGGCGATGGAAATGCGTTGCTTCTGTCCGCCGCTGAGGGTAACGCCCCGCTCTCCGATCATCGTGCTGTATCCCTCCCGGAAATTCTCTATCTCTTTATGAATGCTTGCCTGCTTTGCCGCCGCCACTACCAATTCTTCGGTGGCCGCATCTATGCCAAAGCGGATATTGTTACTCACCGTTTCGCTGAACAGGAAAACATCCTGCGGCACATAACTTATCTGCAGCCGCAACGATTGAATGTCGATCTTATTCACCGGCACTCCATCATAAGCTATCAATCCCTTTTGTGGTTCGTACATGTGCAGCAGCAGTTGGGCCAGGGTTGATTTACCCGAACCCGTACGCCCCACCACAGCTATCTTCTCGCCCTGGTTTATCTGCAGGGAGAAATCCTTCAGTGCATTAATGCCTGTATGCGGATAGACAAAATCAACATTTGTAAAATTAATAGCCCCCTGCAAAACAGGCTTTGCCGTTTCGGCTTCATTTTTAATAGATGGTTCGGTATGCAGGAACTCATTGATCCGCTTTTGCGAAGTGGCGGCCCGTTGCGTCATGCTGGCCGTCCAGCCAATAGCGCTTACCGGGAAAGTGAGCATCTGTATATACATCACAAACTCAGCGATCTGTCCTACGCTTGCCCCTTCTGCCTTGTTCACAACATCCAGGCTTCCCACCATGATGGTAACAAGTGTACTCAACCCGATGAGCAATGCCATGCTGGGAAAATAAATGGCTTCTGTTTTTGCCAGGCTCAATGCATTATCGCGGTAGGCTTCGCTGTTCTTTTTAAAAAAACCGAGCATGGCTTTTTCCTGCACAAATGATTTGATGACCCGTATGCCCGAATAAGATTCCTGTGCATTGGTGGTTAAACTGCTCAGCAGCGATTGAATGCTTTCGCTTTTTTTATTGATGATGGTGTTTACAAAATAAATGGTGATGGCCAGCACGGGCAGGGGTGATAAGGCAACCAGGGTAAGTTTGGGGCTCGACTTCATCATGAAAAAGATGCTGAAGCCGATAACGGCCGCCAGGTTCACAAAATACATCAAGGCCGGTCCGGTGTACATACGTACCCGGCTCACGTCTTCCGAGATGCGGTTCATCAGGTCGCCGGTGCTGTGTGTTTTGTAAAAATTGGTATCCAGTTCCTGGTAATGGGAGAATATCTCGTTCTTCTGATCGTATTCGATGTGCCGGCTCATCACAATGATCGTTTGCCGCATCAGGAACATGAAGAAGCCGCTGATGATGGCAATCACAAAAAGCGTCAATCCGGCGTAGAGAATTTTGTTCCCGGGATCTTCTTCAAATTTTGTTATCACCTGCTGCACGGCAAAATCGTAATTCTTCTCACTTTCATTCACTGCCGGAACAGCGGCGACCCCCTGCTGCGTTTTGATGGAATGAACAACCGTGTTTACCACGTAGCCGGTCAGTTGCGGCGAAAGGATGCGGAAATAGTTGGTGAGGATAATGAAAACAAATCCCAGCATAAAATGCCAGCGGTACTTCCAGAAATATTTGTTGAGCGAAGAGAGATGCTTCATTGCGCCGGCAAAGGTAAACGAAAGCTGCCTTACATGCATTCCGTTAATCACAAAAAGAAAAGCAGGTTTTCGGCCTGCCTTCTTTCTGAATAGCATCGGTACCAGCCTTACTTTTTCTTTAACACAATTTTCGCCTGGCTCAGTTTATAGGCCGGCTCCAGGAAGGCGATGTAGTTTGGCCAGGCCTCTTTTTTATCGTAATTGTTTTTGTACACTTTTTTTGTAGTGATCAGTACTTTGCTATCGGCCAGGGTGGCGCTGCTGATAAAACTGCCACTTGGGTTATCAATATTCATGTTCAGGTCCTGCAACCCGTCGACCGTATAGCCGGCAGGAATATTGATGCTGATGCTGTTCTCAATAACACGGGCCGAAGGTATCCAGATATCGGTTTGCCTTTCTTTCATTTCGCTTTGCTCCAGCTTTATCTGCCCTCCGATCAGTTTGCCCGCTTCAAAAATATAATTCTTACCTGCCTTGCTGATGAGTTTCTTTAAACTGAACTTCTCTTTGTACTTCAGCAGGGCCGTATCGCCAGAGCGTCCATCACTGATCAGTTCAAAATCGGTATACTGGTCCACATCATGATCGGTCTTCAATTCTTTTTCAAAAAGTGTTTTTCTTTCCTTTACCTGTTCCTCTTTATCAGGATATTCATAGCTGGCGGTAGAAGCAACCGGTGTGGCTGCATCCTTGTCTTTCTTCTTATCCTTCGAAAGCGGTTCGGCATAGTATTTCTTAAAATCGGCGTTCAGGTATTCCCTGTCTAAATTCGCTTTGCCTATCAGCGGTGTTTTTTCGGTACCCAAATATGAACTGGTTCGCTCCACATTGATCACTTCCATGGCATCGGTAAAATTCACTACATATTCTTCCCGTGAAAGATTATCAGTAGCGGGCGTAGCCGGTATGCTGCTTTTGTAGTAGCTGTCCACTTCATCATAACGTATGCTGTACCCTTCTGCATTCTCTAAATAAGAATACGGGGTTGCAAATGCATCAAAATTATTGAAGGCTTCCAGGTAATATGCCTTTCCCTTGATCTTAACCTTCATCACAAAATCCAGTTCTTCTAAAAAGATGGCATCCCGCCAGGTTCCCAGTTTTCGGGGTACATATACAAAAAGCTCCGATGAAATGCCCTGGGCCGCCAATGCAGAGCGCAGGGCCGTGGCAAAGGTGGCGGAATTCATGCGTATCTCATCTTCTTTTTCTTCCTTCTTTTCATTCTTTGCTTCTGCCGCCAGTATCTTTTTGTACAGCTTCTTACCGGTAAAATATTTTTCCAGTTCCGAATGAACCGGGCCTTTGTAATACATTTCTAAAAACACCTTGCGCAGGCAGTAATAACATTCCTTAATGATGTCGGCCTCATTCTTCAACAAGCCATCGCTTTTTTTCTTTACCAGGTATTGCGTGGTATAGGCCACCATCGATGTTACCACGGGTGTGTTGTATAAGGCAGCGCCGGCATAACCACGGTACATCTGTTCAATATCCAGTCCGGAGCGGTCAACGGTTGCTTCGCCCAGTGTTCTGTCGCCCGGGTCATAATCCAGGAACACCACCCGGAACTTAACACTTGGTGTGCTGCGCAGTTCAAAACTCCAGCGTTCGTCGAGCGATTTCTCCCTGTCTTTATCCAGGAAATAATAACTGAGGTACGATTCCCGTTCGCCGTACACCGAGGCTTTTGCATCAAACTTGATGTTGGGGGCACCGTTGTAACTGCGGTACTTCACCTTCATACCATTGGCCATCGTAAAACGATACTGCTGGTACATGGTGGGATAATTATTCGAAAGAGAAAAAATGAAAGGTGTGAAATTGATTCCCGAAGTTTTCATATCCCAGTCAAGATTTGAGTTGATGGTATAATCAACAATATCGCCCACTTCCAGGTCGGGAATGGCGATTTTCATCGACTTCACCTTCATCTTATAATAAATGGGTTTGTATATCTCCGGTATGTCCTGTTCTTCTTCAATGGCGCTCTTCATATCAATATCCACTTCCTTTCCGCTGCTCTTGATCACTTTATAAACCGCTTTGCCTTCGGCGCCAATGGTGACGTAATAGAAGGTTGAATATTTTTCCACCGCATTCTTATCCTGCAGCTTGATACGCTTGTGAACATACTCCTTGATATTCACTCCGGCCGTGGTACGGCCCCTGGCCACCTGCCGCCTGAACAGGTATTCTTCCTTCATACCGATAATGACAGCGCTTTCGTTCTTCCATTTTTCCGGAACCTCGGTAACCTTGAATTCGTTCTCAATGGTTTCACCTACCCCGGGAGATTGAGCTAGCGAAGAAGAAATAAAAACCGTTGTAAGTAAAAGTGTAAGTGCAATGCGGATCATATGGTTTGTTTATTAGGTTTGCAGTTGATAAGCGGATGCTATTTGACCAGCACCACCTGGTCGTTATAAAATTTATTGATGTCGGCAATAAACGAATTCCAGGCCACGAAATCGGTTTTCTTCAGGATGGGTTTATTGATGATGATGGTTTTGGTATATACAATACTCTTGCCTTTGTTGACATATCCTCCTTCAAAAGACCAGGAGGCAGAAGATTTTTTGAATGCGGCAGGCATATAATCCACCTTATAGCCTTCGGGTACGGTGAGTTCTGTTTGTGCGCTGAGGTAATATTTCTGATCAAACTCGTAATCATTCTTCCGGTCGGCAGGCATTTCCATATCGCCAAACTCCTTATCCCAATCAACAACGATGTATAATTCATTGCCTGTTTTTGTAACCTGGTTATTGGCCTTCAGGTCGTATTTAAGCTGAAGCGGTTTTTGCCGGTCGGCAAAATCGGGGTTGGCAATATTCAGTATTTCCACATTGCGGTTGTGGTTACTTAAAAAATTGGCCAGGCTCTCCGATTTTTTCTCATTACGGATAGAAGCGTAAGCTCCCTGCACCGATATCTTTGATTCGCCGTTGTATTGTGCCGTTGCATTTCCGGCAAGCTGGTTATCGGCAAGGGCCAGTTTTTTAGTAATGACCACTTTATTCCGTTCAGCCGGGGATTCAGGGATCCGGTCGATGAGGTGATTGCTGCCGTCTTCGATCAACACCTGTTTGCCCTGTATACGCTGCGCATAATCGTTCAATGCAATATGCTCTTCGGTTCCGTCAAGAAAATACCGCTTGCCGTTTAAAATAACGGTGCATATCATGTGATTGTCGACCGACAAAGAAGGAAGTGAATAATCATACGGCAGGTCGGAAGTGCCGATCCAGGTAAGCCGGGCATCGAAGCCTGCCAGCGTAAGCATGCTTTTTAACAGGTTCGCTTTCCCTTTGCAATCGCCGTATTTGTTCTTGAATACATTCTGTGCCGCATCGGGCTTAAATCCCATGATTCCGTTCTCAAACGCGATGTACCGGATATTATCCTGCACCCAGTAAAAAATACTTTCCACTTTTTCCTGGTCGGTCTTTTTATTGGCAGTCAGTTCGGTAACCTTCGGTTTAAGTGATTCGGGATTATTGCCGATGCTTGCGCATACACTATTGTACCAGCCGTACAGGTCATTTACATTCTCAAAAAGTCTTGTCCGCTTTCCAGCCTCTGTAAATGCCTTGGTAACGCAAATGATATGCGGATAGCTCAATGCATGATTGGGTGAATTGGGTTCGCTTTTATACGCCGGCAGATTACCGATGGTAAAACTGATCTTTGTAATATCCCCTTCTTTTACGGATGACTTTTTAATATCGTAGCCGGCAAAATTGAATTCACGTATATCCATCTCAAGCCAGGAGGGAATATTGAACTGGATCACTCTTTCCACCACCGGGTAGCGTTGCTGAAAATAAAAGGAAGTAAGGTATTTGATGTCCTTATAGTTTTCCTGGAAGGTATAACTGAATGGCTTGCCTTTTTCGGCGAGTGGAAATTTAACCACGCAGAGTTTGGCATCACTGTGAAAAATACTCTCCCGGCTGTAATCGCCGCAGAGTTTCTGTATGGTTACGTCTTTCTTATCGGGGTTCTGCACTTTTACATTGTCGATCGATATCTGTTCGTTGTAAAAAAGCCCGTCCTCGTACTTTAAAAAATCCTTAACCGGAACAAGTATCGTTTCGGATGAAACGGTGGCTTTGACCCTTGATTCAGTAGCTGAGGCATTGCTGTTCAGGTGAAAATCGATCACTTCCTTAAAACTGTTTGCCACCACCTCTTCTTTGGGAAAAGCGGTTTTCCATTCGCTGATCTTGCTGGTCATATCGGATTGTGCGCCGGCGCTGAAAAAAAAGCACAGGAATAAAATGATGATTAAACACGGTAAAGGGTATCGCTGGGTCATTTAGCAGGATGATTTAATGATACAATTTATTTATTTTTTGCTGCTGCAGCAATTTCGGTAAAAATTATTCAGGAATAACGGAATAGAATGGCTTTTTGTTCGGGGGAAGGGTTCCGGTTTAACAACGAAAATTAACCGGAAACATTGTTTAGAAGTGCCTGAAGGCTTGATTGCCTGCTGCAATTTGATCCGGCAATTCAAATAAGTTTGGATTGAAAACTTTGTAATCTTATTTTTGCGCCGGAGAGATGGCAGAGCGGTCTAATGCGGCGGTCTTGAAAACCGTTGACTGTTACAGGTCCGGGGGTTCGAATCCCTCTCTCTCCGCTTTAACCTCCATGGCTTTAGCGATGGAGGTTTTTTTATGCAGACCTTGCATATGGAACAGGTAGTATATATTCTCTTATGTAGTGATGGAACCGATTATACCGGCTGCCCGATTAACCTTGAAGAACGGTTAACAAGACATCAACTTTAAATCATGTATCCATTTATGGATGGGATAGAGCTGGGCAAACAGCGGTTGTATAAAAGAAAACACTGTTATCGTAAAGCATGTTTTCTTTTCGGAAAAAAACAAAAGATCCCGCCCGGTAATGAGCCTGATTTTTTTGGTAACCAGCGTTATAATTTATGCCGCAGCATACCAGCATTTCAGGAAATAGCTTTTCTTTCTTTTTGCCACATCAATCAGTTCTCCGTTATGCAGTTTTACTTTGCCGGAATGATAGCATTGGATAAATTTTCTGTTGACAAGATGGGTGCGGTGGATGCGGAAGAACGCCTCACCCCCTTCGGCCGCCGAAGCCTTGGCGAAGGTGGCCTCAAACCAATGAAGCACTTTGGCCACTACTAACGATTTGCCATTACTGAAAAAAAGTTTGCTGTAATTGCTTATAGCTTCCACCCGCACAATGGTGCTGATATCTATTACCTCAATTCCTTTGCAGGTGGGCAGCAGTAATATCTGCGGCATTGATTTTTTCTGACTGAATAAAGAAATATTATTGTCCATAAAAAATATTTAGTGTGCTGCGTTCTTTTAATCCGCCCGAAACGAAATGCCTGTGAGGTTGAGAAAAACATTAGTGGTAGCAGTAACCACCACCACATCACCGTTGGCTTTTACATCCACCCTGGCCAGGAAACCGTTATTGTCTGCATTAAAAATTAATTGGCCCGATGTGGAAGGCCGGTAGCCAGCCGGCAGGGTAAATAAAACTGTGTTGGTTATAATGCTGCCGCTTTTTATCAGCCCTTTTAAATGCACCACCCCTTCTTTGTCCTTATAATATTTTGCATCGGCAAAAGGAACCCCGTAGTTGACCCAACTGTTTAGCAGAGCCGGGGCTGTTTCAGCATCTTGTTTTATCTGCTTAACAATGTAAACAGTGTCCTGAAGATTGGTATAGCCGGAAATTTTTGCATTGCCATTTAAGAGGGCAGAATCGCTTAGCATCAGTTTGCCTGTAATGTTGGTATTACCGGTAACATCTAATTTTTGTGAGGGGGTGGTGATGCCGATGCCGACATTTCCAATAATCAAAGCATTGCCAGCAATCCTTGCATTACCGTTCAATAGGGCTGAATCACTTAATATCAGCTTGCCTGTGATATTGGTATTGCCGATAACATCTAATTTTTGGGAGGGATTGGTGGTGCCTATTCCAACATTTCCATTGAAATCTGCCCCGCCTTCATTCCAGAATTTAATCTTTCTGTTTGTTCCTGAAGTGCCTGCACCTACAATATCCAGTGCATTTGAAGAAAAGGTTTGATACCCGATTTTACCAGCATCTGTTTGCTTACCGAAAATTCCAGCTCCGAATTCAAGTGTATTTGTTCCGTCAATTTTTTGATTGCCTGCCACATGCAGCTTTGCAGTGGGTGTGGCAGTACCAATACCTGTATTACCGGTAATTAAGGTATTGCCTGTGATATTAGTATTGCCGTTTAAATAGAACTTATTTACCGTTGGTGCATGCCGGAGTGTATCGCCTGTTTTTATCCAAAGGCCATCATCGGCATAATAATGATTGCTGATATTGCTGCCGCCTGAATAAAAACTGCTAAAAGGATAGGGATCATATTCCCAAAAATCTTTTTGGTAAGCACCATTATACCCTGTTCCGATATATCCCTTTGTACCGATGCTGAAACCGACTGCAGCGAATCTTGCTGTACCGCCAAAATCGGTTTTTTGTGTCCAGCTATTAGCGGCCGGGTTATACTCCCAAAAATCTTTTTTATAACTGACGCCGTCATCTCCGGTTCCGATATACCCCTTTGCGCCGATACTGAATCCGACTGGGTCATACATTCCGTTTCCGCCAAAATCAGCTTTTTGTATCCAGCTATTGGCAGCAGGGTCATATTCCCAAAAATCGTTTCTAAAAAAAGATCCATCATAACCCGTACCGATATACCCTTTTGTACCGATGCTGAAACCAACTGCTCTTTCTCTTGCCGTTCCACCAAAGTCGGTTTTTTGTGTCCAGACATTTGATGAAGGGTCATATTCCCAAAAGTCTTTTTTAAATGCGCCGCCATCCCATCCTGTTCCGATATATCCTTTTGAGCCAATGCTGAAACAAACCGCTTCATATCTTGCCGTTCCGCTAAAGTCGGCTTTTTGTGTCCAGCTATTGACGGATGGGTCATACTCCCAAAAATCAATCTTGAAACCTCCTGCATCAGCCCCTGTTCCTATGTACCCTTTTGTACCGATGCTGAAACCAACTGCTCTCTCTCTTGCTGTTCCGCCAAAATCGGCTTTTTGTGTCCAGCTATTGGCGGCCGGGTCATACTCCCAAAAATCTTTTGTAAAACCAACTGCATTGCTCCCTGTTCCGATATATCCTTTTGTACCGATGTTAAAACCAACTGCGTTGGCTCTTACCGTTCCGCCAAAATCGGTTTTCTGTGTCCATAAATCATATGGAAGAGTATCTGTTGTAACACTAAAACCACAATTCTTTATCCATGCAGTACCGTTGTAGATATCGGCGCATTTATCATCTAAGTTCAATATCATTAAACCAACTGCAGGAGATGTTATAGCATCCCGCTGGGCGGTGGTCATACGGGGTATTAGTATGCCTTTGGTGGTACTGGTAATATCTAACGCAGCACTGGCGTTTGGGGTGGTGGTGCCAATACCCACATTCTGCGCCTGCAAATTCAAAAGGCAAAAGGCAAAAGCCAAAAGGAATAAAAATTGTTTCATATAAATTACTTTATCAGTTAATCAAATGATTTTTTTTGAGTTCTTCTTCGGTAAGCGAGGGCGGCATTTCGCCTTCTTTTATTTTTTGGATAATCAGTTCAGCGCATTTTGTTGCCAGGGCCTGTGTGGCAAAACCTTTGGCACCGGGCATGCCGGGTATATTGGTTTGCCAGATATAGAGTTGTCCGTCTGCATATATACCATAGCCATATGTGGCGCTGTCTGCCTTAAGAATAAAAAATTGATACTTTGTTTTTGCCGCTTTCTCCTGGTTGGCTTTTTTTATTTCAGCGGCTACTTTCCTCAGCGAATCAGTATTGAGTACGCCGGTTTTGGCCGGCCCCTGCGATAAGGCCTGTATGTTTGAGAGCAACATTAACAGCAAGGGCAGAAGTACAATTTTTCTCATAAAAATGTTTTAATGATTCGCCATTGTTGTTTTTTTCAATGTTTCGTCTATCTGTTTTGTCCGCTGCCGGCTTTCCAGCAGCAGGTAAAGCAACAGGGCTGTAATAACTGCAAGCAACAGGTAACCCCAGCAGTTTTTTAATTTCAATTTCATGGTCGACATGATTGTTCCGGTTTGCAAACATGAAAATAGCTCCGCAGGCAGGGGCATTCCTAATTTTTGGCGGGACAGAAGGTGACGGAGGCTGTGACAAAACGGGACAAGGGAGAGAAAGTTGAAAGTTTGAGGTTTGTTCTCACAAACAACTGCTTCCTTATCGGATGGCAACATGGTAAGACCAATAAACTTTAGACCTTAAACCTGTCGGCCGGCAGGTAGGCATAGAATTTTAAATTCCCCGGATGTTTTTAATGAATTCTTCCAGTGCATTTTCGTCGGTGGCGATATTCAGCCGCTGGCGCAGACGTTGGCGGGTTTTGCGTACGGCATTGGTGCCGATGCCAAGCATAGAGGCTATATGTTTACTTCCTAAATTGAGAGAGATAAGCGCTGCATAACGTATTTCAGCGGTGGTAATACCAGGTGCGGCTTTTTGTAATCGTTGTATAAACCCGGGATTGGCTTTTTCAAACATATCTTTAAAACGAAGCCAGTCGCTTTCGGTGAGTATGCTCTGGTTCTGCAATCCTTCATTTACCTGCATGTTTTGCTGCTGCAATTGCGACTGCAACTTTTCTATCATTTCGTTTTTATCAATAGTATTGCGGGTAAACTCATCCAATTGCTGCCTGGCATTTTTTATTTCCACCTCCGCTTTTTCTTTTTCAAATAACAAAGCCTGCTGTTTTGTTGTAAACCGCTGCCTTTGCCAGCGAAAATAAAACCAGCCAGAGATAATTACCAGCAGCAAACCGGCCAGCAATAAATTCCGGCGGGTCTTCTCGGCCTGCTTTTCATTCAGCAGGTTATTGATGCGGTTGGATGATTTTTCAAATTCAAATTTCGTCTGTACCACATCGGCCCGGCTCCTGGCCATCGCCAGTTCCAGCGAGTCTTTCAGATGATCATATGCCGTTGCATAATATCCGGCACTGTCAAGATTACCAGTGGATTTAAAAACTTCACCCAGCGCATAATAGGCATTGCGGATATAGCTTACATTAAAGCCATCATCTCTTTTACCGGTTGTAAGTTGCAAAGATTTTCTTGCCAGCACCAAGGCGCTGTCTTTTTTGTTTTGGTTCGAATAAATAATAGCAATCCTGTGTAATGTATTACCGGCGCTGTTGGCTTCACCGTACTTGAATGTTGTGTAATAATCATTCCACAAAAGCGGCAGTGCCTTATCATATTGTTTCTGTTCAAAATAAACAGTGCCGATATTACCTTTCGCAATACCCATCCAGACGGTATCGCCGTTTTTTTGGGCAAACTCCCGTGTTTTTTCAAACCAGTGCAGGGCAGAATCATAGTTACCTGTTCGCTGAAAACAAAGAGCCAGCGTATTATAAGCATTTACTCTCAGGCGTTCACTTGGCACAGGCATTGGCATTACCAGCACCTGCCGGAGAGAATTTTCGGCTTCTTTATATTCCTGCATGGCAAATAACAATTCTGACAGTTGCGAATAAAAATTATAAGAGGGGCTTATAGCTATTTCCCCTTTCCCTTTTCGCATTTCACCAGCTTTCAGGTAATAAAACAGGGCTTGCTCCCTCCGCCCATTGCGGCGGTACCTGTCGGCGCATTGTTCAAATATTTCCATCATCAGGTATTCATCACCGCTTTCCACAGCTTTATTAATGGCCTGTTTCAGCAGGCCGGTATCGTTATCAAAAATTTTCAGGCCAAGGTCATTGATGGGTGGAATGGTGCGCAGGTAGCTTACCCATGAAAGGCTGCGGGATGATGTGTAAGGGTCCTTGTCATTGCTGTGGCCGGTATAAAAATCCAGGAGTTTATTCCGTCCGGAAATATCTGTATTGTCAGAAGTTTTAACCAAGGCTAGATAATAGCCGGCTGCTTTTTGTTCATCCCTGTTGTTGATGGCTTTCAGCAGGAATTTTTCATCCGGCTTTTGCGAAAAAGCGAGAAGGTTGCACAACAGTAACAGGAGCAGAAAGTGAATAGTTTTCATTTCTTCTGTAAAGTAAAAAATATATCGGAAAACATGCAGCGGTTAATTTCAATAACCGGGTATTCATTTGTATCGTACCCTGCTTTTTTGCTTATAAAAAAAAGCGTGAACAGGCATGATTGATTTTATTGATTGAGGTTTTCTTTATCCTGTATAACCACCAGGTCTTTCAGGTCTACCGTCATGGGCATAATACCCACCTGTAACACCGCTTTCTTTCCTTTTATTTCCTTTACGATGCCGGTATTGCGGTTTTTTTTCATCTTTACCTTATCTCCTACTTTTATGTCGCCGCCTATTTCCACGAATTTTTCATCCAGTTTCTTCTGCTGTTTTTCCGACGTGAGCTTTTCTCTTTGTTTGAACAGCAGCGCATGGATCATTTTCACCACTTTGTCCTTATCATCGGCCTTGCGCCATTCAATAACCATGGCTTTTAAACGGCGCTCCATGTCTTTTACATAGGCCAGCCGCTCT
>DAOLIP010000072.1:0-18516 GCA_035328475.1 Ferruginibacter sp. | reverse complement strand
TTTTGTGATACCGACGATGCCAATGCAAAAGCTGTAGCCCAAAAATACCAACTGCAGCGCTTTGAAGAGGTGGAAAAACTGATCGATGCCTGCGATGCACTAGATATTGTGGCACCTACTTCATCTCATTTTGAATTGTGCGAACTGGCTATAAAAAAAGGCAGGCATGTGTTTGTAGAAAAGCCGCTGGCCCATACCATGGAAGAAGCAAAAGAACTGGTAAAACTGGCAAAGGAAGCAAACATAAAATTCCAGGTGGGGCATGTGGAGCGCTTCAACCCGGCCTTTCTTGCATTGAAGGGACAGCCATTGAACCCTATGTTCATTGAAGTGCATCGCCTGGCGCAATTCAATCCACGTGGTACCGACGTAAGTGTGATACTCGACCTGATGATACACGATATCGATATCATCTTAAGCCTGGTAAAAGGCAATGTAAATTATATAAGTGCAAATGGCGTGGCCGTGATGAGCGATACGCCTGATATCGCCAACGTTCGCATTGAATTCGATAATGGCTGTGTAGCTAACCTCACCAGCAGCCGCATATCGATGAAGAAGATGCGGAAGATGCGCCTGTTTCAGAAAGATGCATACATCGGTATTGATTTCCTGGAAAAGAAAACTGAGATCATCCGGCTCAATACACCCGGGGATAAGAATGTGTTCACCTTCGATATTGATACAAACAACGGCAAAAAAACTATTGCCATTGCCAATCCGGCCGTGGAAGATGTGAATGCCATTAAGATGGAACTCGAACAGTTCAGGGATGCCATTTTAAATAATACCGATACACCGGTAAGTGTGGTGGATGGCTTCAGGGCCATGGAAGTGGCACACCAGATATTGGAAAAGATAGGCAATGTAACGACCCATTAAAAACATAAACTGATCCCTAAAGGGATTACACCCCGTTGAAACAACCCAGGATCCATATCGGCTGGTATGCATTTGGCGATCTTATTGCCGCTCTGCTTTCCTGGATCAGTTTTTATTTCGTCCGTAAATACATCATTGCAGAGCCGTATATCATCGGCCCGAAGTTCTATACAGGTCTCTTTCTTTTTCCCCTGGTATGGCTGATGCTTTACTACCTGGCAGGCGCTTATACTGCCCTGTACCAGAAATCAAGGGTGATCGAACTGCTGAACACATTCAAATATACTTTTTTCGGAAGCATCGGGATCCTATTCCTCTTTCTCGTTTACGACGCTACGGGTGATTACAATATTTATTACAAGGAATTCCTGTCGCTTTGGGGATTACAAACTTTTTTCACCTATTGCATCAGGCTCATCGTTCTGGGCCGTGCAAAGTATCAGTTAAGTAACGGCGTCGTTTTTTTTAACACCCTCATCATTGGTTCAAGTAACAATGCAGCTTCGTTTTACAACACCGTTATCAAAGATAAAGGAGCAACCGGCTTTCGCATACTTGGTTTTGTGAACACCAATGGTAACCACGGTTCTTCATTGCCCGAAGCCGTGAAAAATTTTGGCAATACAGATAACATTGCTTCCGTTATTCACAACAACAAAGTGGAAGAAGTGATCATTGCAGTTGAAAAAAAGGAACGGAATCAGCTGGAAAAGATATTGCAACAACTCAGTGACAAAGACGTGAACATTAAGATCACCGCCGATACAGTTGACATCATCAGCGGCGCAGTAAAAACCAACAACGTACTCGGCATTCCACTGATCGATCTGCACAGCGGTCTGCTTCCGCTCTGGCAACAAAATGTTAAACGCATATTGGATATCAGCGTTTCCCTGGTCGGCATCCTCCTCCTTTTTCCCCTTTTTATTTATATTGCCATACGGGTAAAATTATCATCAAAAGGTCCATTGTTATACCTGCAGCAACGGATCGGTTATAAAGGCAAGCCGTTCACGATGATCAAATTCAGAAGCATGATCACCGAAGCTGAACCCAATGGTCCGGTGCTGAGCAGCGATAACGATCCCCGGATAACCAACTGGGGTAAAGTGATGCGTAAATGGCGGCTGGATGAACTGCCACAGCTCTGGAATATTTTAAAAGGTGAAATGAGCCTGGTAGGACCAAGACCGGAAAGGAAATTTTACATTGAACAGTTGATAATACAACATCCCGAATATAATTACCTGTTAAAAGTAAAACCCGGACTTACCAGTTGGGGCATGGTGAAATTCGGTTATGCCGCTTCGCTGGAAGAAATGATTGAACGCATGCCGTACGACCTGATGTATATTGAGAATATTTCACTGGCAATTGACTTCAAGATCATGCTGCATACCATCCGCATCATATTGCTTGGGCAGGGTAAATGATTTTACCATACTGATCAGGTTGCTTAATCCCTCTGGATCTGTCATGCTGAGACACGAAGCATCCCCTCTCTACCAGGAAATTTCTACATACCCTATTCGGGCGTACATTGCCCCGATTTTGTTTATTTTTGAAAAAACAACCCTGCTTTGAAAAGGATCACCGGTTTACTTATATTTTTCTGTTGTCAATTGCCTACTTCCTATTGCCAGCCTTCCACCTACTGGCAGCAACAGGTAAACTATAAAATTGATGTTACCCTCAATGAAGCTGATCATACACTGGATGGGTTTGTGAAGATGGACTATATCAACAACTCACCCGATACCCTTCATTTTATATGGATTCACCTTTGGGCCAATGCCTATAAAAATGACAAAACAGCTTTTACGGACCAGGTGCTGGAGAACGGGAGTACTAAATTCTATTTCAGTAATAACGAAGACCGGGGCTATATTAACCGGCTCGACTTCCGGGTGAATGGGTCCACTGCAAAAACAGAAGACGATAAGCGCCACCAGGAGATCATCAAGCTGATCTTACCCGGCCCGATTGCCCCGGGAGCTTCCCTTAAAATTGAAACTCCCTTTCATGTAAAACTGCCAAAGATCTTTTCAAGAAGCGGACATACTGATAACAGTTACCAGATCACACAATGGTTTCCCAAACCTGCCGTGTACGACCGGAAGGGCTGGCACCCCATGCCCTATTTAGACCAGGGAGAATTTTACAGCGACTTTGGTAATTACGAAGTGCAGATAACGGTACCCGAAGATTATGTGGTGGCCGCTACCGGTGAACTTCAGACCGATAAAGAAAAGCAATGGCTAAAGAACAGGAAAACTGTAATAGCTAAACCGAAAAAAAGAAGTTTACCAACAAAGAAAAAAACGGCACAAGGCGTTGTTAAAACAAGTACAGTAAAAAACAAGACCCTTGTATTCAAACAAAACAATGTACACGACTTTGCCTGGTTTGCCGACCAGGAATTCTCCATTAAAAAAGATACGCTCAAACTTCCATCAGGAAGAGTGATCGATGTTTTTGCCTATTATTATTCGTACAACGAAGAAACCTGGAGCAACAGCATTGCCATGATCAAGCGGGCCATCCTTACCAAAAGCAAATGGCTGGGAGAATATCCTTTTAACATTGTAAGTGTAGTAGATGGCGGCAACGGCGGCGGCATGGAATATCCTACCATTACTGTACTGGATGACGGCGGCTCGGAAAAGATGCTTGACTTTGTGATCAACCATGAAGTAGGCCACAACTGGTTCCAGGGCATACTGGCAAGCAATGAACGTACCCATCCCTGGATGGATGAGGGCATGAACACCTATTACGACAACCGCTACTCATTGCAGCAATATGGTAATACCAACCTTGATATCATTCCCTCTAAATCGAAATTTATAAACAACCGCCTGCCCGATGATATTCAGCAAACCCTTTTGCAAACCATCATTGGCATTAAAAAAGATCAACCCATTGAAACCGGCTCCGAGAAGTTCAATATTCTCAACTACAATATGATCGGGTACACAAAGACCGGGACCTGGATGAAGGTTTTAGAAAACGAACTGGGCAGATCTCTGTTCGACAGCTGTATGCAGGAATACTACCGCCGCTGGCAGTTCAAACATCCTTACCCGGAAGACTTTAAGAAAGTAGTTGAAGAAGTAAGCGGCAGGAACCTGGATGCTACCTTCTCGTTACTCAGTAAAAAAGGAGAGCTGATAAAACCAGCTGCTAAAAAAGATATCCGCTTCGCTGCTTTCTTCAGCATGAAAGAAACAAACAAGCATAATTATTTTTTTGTAAGCCCGGGACTTGGCTATAATTTTTACGACAAACTGATGCTGGGTGCAGTACTGCATAACTATACGCTGCCTTTAAGTAAGTTTCAGTTCGTACTGGCCCCGCTATATGGCACAAAAAGTAAACAATTCAATGGAACAGGCCGGTTAAGTTATACATTCTATCCCGGCAGCAGTGGACAGAAATTTGAACTGGCCCTGTCCGGCGCTGCGTTCACCGGTGATAATTTCACCGATTCTGCCGGGGTGGTTCATAACCAGCGTTTTTCAAAGATCGCTCCTTCACTCAAATATGTTTTTGCCAATAAGAATCCACGCAGCAGCATTACCAAGTTCATTCAATGGAAAACATTCCTTATTAAAGAACAAGGCCTGCTGTTTACCCGGGATACCGTCAATCAGATAGACCTCATCAGTTTCCCGGCTTCAGACAGGTACATCAACCAATTGAGATTTGTGGTAGAGAATAACCGGGTGTTGTATCCCTACCGCGGCGAATTACAGGTTGAACAGGGAGATGGCTTTGCCCGTGCCGCTTTCACCGGCAGCTACTATTTCAATTATCCAAAAGGCGGCGGACTGGATGTACGTGTATTTGCAGGAAAATTCTTTTACCTGGGCGATAAAACATTCCTGAAACAGTTTCAAACAGACCCCTACCATTTAAACATGACGGGGCCGAAGGGCTATGAGGATTATACATACAGCAACTATTTCATTGGCAGAAATGAGTTCGACCGCTTTTCTTCCCAGCAGATCATGATACGTGACGGCGGCTTTAAAGTGCGTACCGACCTGCTGAGTAACAAGATCGGAAAAACAGACGACTGGCTGATCGCAGCCAATTTCACCAGCCCCATCCCAAGGGCTATCAACCCACTGTCGGTACTGCCTTTTAACCTGCCAATAAAGATGTTCTTAGACATCGGCACCTATGCCGATGCCTGGAAAAAGAATGCGGCAACCGGGCGTTTTATTTACGATGCCGGCCTTCAGCTTTCATTATTCCGGAACGTAGTGAATATATATGTACCGCTTCTTTACAGCAAAGTGTATAAAGACTATTTCAGGTCAACCATTACAGAGAAAAGGTTCTGGAAAAATATTTCCTTCAGCATAGATATCCAGAACATCAACCTGAAAAGGCTGGTACCACAAATACCATTTTAATGGAGGCCATCAAATATCTTACAAACGGGCAGGTAGATAAACAAAAATGGGATGCCTGCATTGACCAGGCTTCCAACGGGCTTATTTATGCGTATTCGGCTTACTTAGACAGTATGGCCAAGAACTGGGATGCCCTGGTGCTTGGCGACTATAAAGCCGTGATGCCCCTGACCTGGAATAAAAAATACGGGATACATTACCTGTACCAGCCCCCGTTCACAGCCTGCCTGGGCATATTCGGGCAACAATTGCATGCAGCAGTGGTAAATGATTTCCTGCAGGCTATCCCGGTTAAATTCAAATACTGGGACATTTACCTGAACCACGGTAATTTTTTCAAGCTTGCCGGTTTTGCCCTGTACGAACGGATGAATTATGTACTGCCATTGAATGCGCCTTATGAAAGCCTGCAGGATAATTATAAGGATAATATCAAACGCAATATCAAAAGAAGCGAAAAGCTGGATCTTATCATTAATAAAAATATTGCCGTAGCAGAAGTGCTCTTACTGGCAAGAGAGCAGTCAAAGGATTTTGCAGCCCTTGCACCGGAAGATTTTGAGCACTTTCAAAAACTTTACCTGCTTCTTTATAAAAAAGAAAAAGCCACCACCTATGGGGTGTATACAAAAGAAGGGCAACTGATCGCTGCGGCAGTTTTTTTCTTTTCACACAACCGGGCCTATTATATCCTGGTGGGCATCCATCCCAACGGTAAAACACTGGGCGCCTCGCATGCACTCATCAATGCATTCATTAAAGATCATGCAGGACAAAATCTCTTACTCGATTTTGAAGGAAGCGATATTTCAAGCCTGGCACGCTTTTACAGCAGCTTTGGCGCCAAAGAAGAAAAATACAGCGCCATCAAACTAAACAGGCTGCCAGCGCCTTTCAAATGGTTTAAGAAATGATCAGCCTGCCAGTATTGCCTTAATTTTTTCACGTACCTCTTTTTCCGTTGGCTTGCCGACCGACTTAACATCAAACCAGTTTTTTCCCAGGATCATCCTTATTTTAACAAGAGGATTGGAAGGCGACAGACCCATTCTTGCAAAACCCATTCTGGGGATGCTTAACAGATCATTACCCGGGGAGAGCGTATCCAATTCTGTAGAAAAAGCCATAGCGATATTATTCCTGCGAAGACAATTCATTTCCCGTTCGCCAAAGTCAATGCCTGGCCGGCCATTTGGATAGGCAAAATAACGCACCGGGTGTTCAAGCAGTTCAGCAAGCGCTGATACAGACTCTTCGATTTCATAAACACAACTATCGTCGTCTTCATTTTTAAGCACCGGGTGATTGATGGTATGAGCTCCCACTGCTACCAGCCCGGAATGATCTACCTCCTTCAGTTGCTCAATACTCATATTTTGCGAAGGCCTCTTCCCGCAATTTTCCTGCTGCTGGTACAATGCAATTATTTTTTTTATTTGACATACAGGCAGGCATTTAAAAACAGCCTGGCTTGAAAAGCCTGCCAGTTTATCCCCGGATACATGCATCTCCCTGGCAAGAATGTCTTTTATAATCTCTTCTTTATAATCCTCTGTTTCCTGGAACCAGAAATTATCGCCGGTTCGTATTATTTCAGGAGACACAAATAATGAAACAGGAACATGGTGTTTTTTCAGTAAGGGAAAAACTACGGTATAAAAAGACTGCAACCCGTCGTCGAATGTAATATGACATACATTGCTTGTACTTGTTCCTTCGCTAAGCAGCTGTTCCAGTCGGGTGGCGGAGATCAATGAATAACGGGCTTTCAAAGCAAGGAGTATCCTTTCAAGCAATTCGCTGTTCTCTTCTTTATGAAATGCCAGTACCAGGCCTTTAGCCATACATCGTTATTTATCTGGTCAGAAAATATCCAGCACGCCTATCATCAGGTTCAGGTGCTCCACAGCGGGCATATCCAGGTTATAAAAGATAAAGCCATTCATTTTTGCCGGCTTCCAGTTCTTTAATAGCGGGTTAAAACTGTTGCTTTCGCAACTGAAGAATTGCACAAACAATACCGGGTAAGAATGAAAGACGGCCGACAACAACCCGGGCAGGTCTTTTTCAGATGCAAGCGAAACCCCACCAACATAAAAAACCGGCCATTTTATTCCATACTTCCTTTTGTTTACCAGTTTGCCCCAAAGCCAGCTTTCGTTAAAGCGAACCCGTTTTACTTCGGATGGATGTTGTTTCCTTTTGTGTTCCATTACCTGCCCCTCGTTGATCAAACAGGCGTTGTGGTAACCGGGTACCTCCGTTTTATTGATACAGCGATGCCGGTAAAAAGGGATATTGGGGATCCGTAAAACAAACGACTTCGTTTCAATGAATCCCAGTTTGGTTGTAAATATCGGGTTGGAACGGTCGTTGGCAATGCCGTATAAAAAACCGGCGCCCTGCTCCTTCAATATTCGTTTTGCTTCAGTGATGATACTGGTGAATATTTTTTTCCCCTGGTGCTGTGGGTGGGTGGCCGACCAGCAGCTCTGGTAGCCGGTATAGTGATCGTCGTTTAAAATAAAATCGTTTGCGATGAATCCATTGCAGCCAATTATCTCATTATCTTCTTCGGCAATAAGAAAGAAACTTTCCGCTGAGGCATTGCTTGCCAGGTTTTTTGCCAGGAATTTTTCAGGCAACAATTCCGCGGAGTTATTGGCCGCTTTAATCAGTGCCCGAATGGCAAGGTCAATCACCGGATCATTGATATCAGCTATTTTTACCTGGTAGTTCATTGATTGGCTGAGAGCACCTGTTCTGCTATGAGCAGATCTGCAGGTTTTGTGATCTTAAAATTATTCTCCTCCCCTTCTACCAGTTTTACTTTTAGGCCGAAGGCTTCTGCCACCGTAGCTTCATCAGTGAATTTATCTTTATAGTCTATCTGGTAAGCAGGTATCAATATTTTGCTGTGAAAGGCTTGGGGTGTTTGTACCAGCTTCACCGAAGTTCTTTCCAGCGATTCGTTTCCATCTCCAGAAATAAAACGAACACTGTCTTTACAATCTACCACCGGTATGGCAGAACCGTTTTCCATGGCAGCGGCATAGCATCGATGAATAAGTTGTGTACTTAGTAAACAACGTACGGCATCATGTACAAATACAATGGCCTCCTCATTCACCAGTTTCAACCCGTTTTGCACCGAATGGAACCGGGTACTTCCGCCGGTGGTTATTTTAATACGGTTGTTATCAAAGAAAGCATCAATGATCTCCTGGCCGGCTGCCATATGATCTTCAGGCAGCACCAGTATTACCTGCATATCTTCATACGACTGCAGGAATGTGTTGATGGAATAATACAGAACAGGTTTTCCCTTCAGTAACAGGAACTGTTTGGGTGTGGGATTGTTCATCCGGCTTCCGCTTCCCCCGGCAACTATAACGGCGATCTTTTTCATGAGTCAGAGAAGTTGATTCTTCCTGTCGGAGCGCTTCATGCGGTCTGACAATAATATAGCATTAAGGTTCTTTGTTCATGCCGCTTGAAGCGCCCCGACGGGGAATCAGTCTTTATAAATTCCAATCGTTTTATCTCCCTGGCTGTTCTGCATGGCCCGGTACATACCGGCGCTGTTGAAGATCATCGCGGCATTGCCGTTTGCATCCACGCCGATCATTCCACCTTCACCATGCATGTTGACCAGTTTCACATTCACCACTTCATTCATTGCCTGTTTCAAACTCATCCCCTTGTATTCCATCAGGCAACTTACATCATGGGCTGCCACAGCGCAAATGAAAGGTTCGCCATGACCGGTGCAGCTGATAGCACAAGTAACATTATTGGCATAGGTGCCGGCACCAATCAACGGACTGTCGCCAATGCGGCCGTATTTTTTATTCGTCATACCGCCGGTGCTGGTAGCCGCGGCAATATTTCCCTGCTGATCGCAGGCCACTGCACCCACCGTACCAAATTTTTTATCCTTCATCAGTTCTTCCAATCCCTTATTGGTATGATCCAGTGAGTAGTTATCACTGTCCCGTATCTCTTTCCATTGATCGTACCGGAACTGGGAGAAAAAATATTCATCAGGTTCTAATTTGATACCCTGTTTGATGGCAAAATCATTGGCCCCCTTCCCGCTTAAGAAAACATGGTTGCTGTTGATCATTACTTCGGCAGCCAGTTCAATGGGGTTCCGTACATTTCGTATGCCTGCCACAGAACCTGCATCAAGAGACTTTCCATCCATAATGGCCGCATCCATTTCCTGTACACCTTTTTTGGTAAAAACAGAACCTCTTCCCGCATTGAACAACAGGTTGTCTTCCAGTACCACAATGGCGGCCTTTACTGCATTGATGGCTGAGCCACCCTGTTCCAGAACCGCATACCCTGCTGCCAGGGATTCATCCAGGCCTTTAATATAAGCCTGTTCCAGTTCGGGCGTCATGTCTTCTTTAAGGATGGTTCCAGCCCCGCCGTGTATTACCATGGAATATTGCTGCATACGTGTCAGTGGGTATTTGTTTGAACTCAAAATTATCTAATTTACCATCGCAAACTTTCTACAATTTTATGCGATTACTTAAAAGAAAATTAACTGCAGGTGATTATCTGTTGATAATTGTAAATCTCATTCCGGTTTACGGTGTTTGGTTTGAAGGATGGAATGCAGCGCAGGTCTTTTTAGTGTATTGTTTAGAAACAGTGATCATTGGTTTATTTACGGTTGTTAAGCTGGCCTGCGTAACGCTTATTGTAAAGCCCAGGGATGAATGGAATGCCGGCAAATCTTCCGTTATAGTAAGCGGGTTATTCTTCATTCTCTTTTTTCTTGTTCATTACGGAATTTTTGTTTTTGTACAAACACAGATATTTTTCAGCGTAAGCGGACTGGTCAGCGATCATTCTATATTGGGAACGTACCGGCAAATACCAAAGGTATTAGGGCACGAAGGACAATTGCTGCTGCTCATCTTCATCATTTATTATACGCTGCAAAACCTGTTCGGCTTCTTTCTTTCAGGCGAATACAAAACGATCTCCATGATGAAACTGATGTTTCAACCCTATGCCCGGATCTTTGTACAGCAACTGGTTGTTATTGTGGGCAGCATATTTCTGGCCTTTGGTGCCGGCAAGGTATTCATACTGGTACTGGCCCTCGTAAAAATATACTTTGAGATATTCATTGATTTCGGGCGCTTTATCGATGTAACGGAAGCAAGGGCTAAACAAAAAGAAAAAATGGCCGGAAAAGGATGATCAGGCCAGGAGTTGTTTGCATTCGGAAAGTAATTTGCCGGCATTAATGGCTACAGTTCCTACTTCTTCACAAACCAGCCCGCCTGCTATATTGGCCATTTCCGCCATCAGCTTCACATCTTTAGTAGCAGCATACACCAGCGATGCCACTGCAATAACAGTATCACCGGCTCCGCTTACATCGGCAATGCTTCGTATGTGGGTGGGTATAACAGCCGCATCATTTTCCCGCTGGTAAAACACCCCTTTCTCTGATAGGGTGATGAGCGATACCTGGTGCTGCAATTTCTCCTGCAACAACAGGTGCATATCTTTCAGTACGCTCAGGTTGATAGTTTCGGGCAGCATGTTCAATCCTTCTTTTATCTCTTTCAGGTTGGGTTTGAATATCCCCACTCCTTCATAGGTGAAGAAATTCTTCCGTTTCGGATCTACTGCAGTAAGAATATTATGTTTTGTACAAAGGCTTACAACCTGTTTGATAACGGCAGCGGTAAGCACTCCTTTATTATAGTCCTCCAGTATTACCACATCCGGGTTTTCTGCGGCTATATAATTTTCAAAACGGTAAAGCAACCTGTCCTCATCTTCTTTGCCAAGATCATCTGCGATCTCGGCATCCAGCCGCATCATATGCTGGTTACGGCTAATGATACGTATCTTATTGGTAGTGATGCGGCGCTCGCTATGTACCAGGTATTTAGTTTCAATACCATTCTTCTGAAGCAATTCCGTCAGCTGATCGCCGTCATCGTCTTTACCCAACACGCTGATCATACTTACCGATGCACCCAATGAATGCGCATTCAATGCTACATTGCCGGCGCCTCCAATACGCAGTTCTTTTTTACTTAAGGCAACCACAGGTACCGGTGCTTCGGGAGAGATACGGTCTACATTGCCCCACCAATAGGTATCCAGCATCACATCGCCGATAACGGCCACTTTTAAACCGGTAAATTGATGAAAGAGTTTATCAAAATCATTACCCGCCATACGGAACTAACTTTTTTTCTGGTTGGAAATAGATGCATAATAAACCGGGATACCGAGTAATACAATTCCCAGTCCTATCCCGGCATACACTGGTTTAAAGATGATGAGGAATATACAAAACACCAGCGCCAGTAAAATATAAATGGCAGGAAGCACCGGGTATCCGAATGCCTTGTACGGCCTTTCCGCATCAGGCCTGGTCTTGCGCAGTTTAAAAATACCGATGATGGTGATGGCGTAGAAAAGCACTACCACAAAAGAGATCATATCCAGCAGGTCACCATACTTTCCACTTAAACAAAGTATGGAAGCCATGATGCATTGTGCCCATAAGGCGTACTCAGGCACTGCATACTTATTGAGTGTAGCTGCTTTTTTGAAGAAGAGTTTATCAATGGCCATGGCATTGTAAACCCGGGCGCCGGCCAGTATCAACCCGTTATTACATCCAAAGGTGGATATCATGATCATTACGGCAATAACGATGGTTCCTGCATTACCAAAAATAGCATGCGAAGCCGTTACCGCCACCCGGTCGTTTTCAGCAAAGGCGATCTCATTCATCGGTAACACCGATACATACATCAGGTTAGTGGCCACATAAATAACGGTAACGATCAATGTTCCCAGGAACAAGGCCAGACCGATATTCCTTTTTGGATTTTTTACTTCGCCTGCAATGAACGTAACATTATTCCATGCATCGCTGCTGAATATGGAACCAACCATAGAAGCCGCCACGGCGCCAACCATGCCCATACCGATCACATCCTGCCATGATTTGGTTTCTCCGTTCCATCCTTTCATTGAAAACGCATCGCTCCAGTTTGCATTCCATATCTCTGATTTAGCAGCCAGTATAAAACCAAAAACGATAAGGCCGAAGAGGCTGATCAGCTTGGTAGCCGTAAAAACGGTTTGAATGATCTTACCATTCTGTATCCCCCTTGAATTAATGTACGTAAGTAATACGATCAACACAATGGCCACCAGTTGTGCTGCAGATATCTGCACAAAACCAAGATCGGCGAGGATGTTCTTCTCACTTAATGCCGGTAAAAGGTAAGCGGCAAATTTGCTGAAGGCCACTCCTACGGCGGCAATGGTAGCTGTTTGTATCACGGTAAAAAAACTCCAGCCATATAAAAACCCGGCCAGTGGGTTGAATGCTTCCTTCAGGTAAACATACTGGCCCCCTGCTTTGGGGAACATGGCACTCAGTTCGCCATAACTAAGGGCAGCCGTTAATGTCATAAAGCCGGTAATGAGCCATACGGCAATAAGCCAGCCGGCGCTGCCCACGTTACGGGTAATGTCGGCACTGACAATAAAAATACCGGACCCTATCATGGAGCCGGCAACGATCATCGTGGAATCCAACAGACTGAGTGTTGGCTTAAAAGAAGCAGTTTGTTCTGTCATATTGACCCCGTTTATCAGAACAAGATATAGAAATTACGGCAAATTATTGTTTAGCAGCGGCTTTCATTTTTGCATTCATCCCTTTTATTACATCGGATGTAATGTTGAGGGAGGAATCCTTATAAACCATATAGTCGAGCCCGGTACCGGTGGTGAATATGTACATGTAATTCTTTTCCTTATTGTAATCCGCCAGGAATTCCCGCAGTTGTTTCTTGATATCTTCCATAATGGTGAAGCTCTTCTCATTCAGCTTTTGGCTTTGCTGTTGCTTGTATCCATCTATCTTCTGCTGCTGGTCTATCAGTTTTTCCTGGAAGCTCTGTGCCTCTGCTTCGGTGATGGCGGCTCCCTTCTTTAAAAAATTATCCCGTTGTGCCTGCAATCCTTTGTAGCCTTCTTCCTGTTGTCTTTCGATGGCTTTCATTTCATTTTCGAGCTCTTTTCTTCTGTCCCTGATGAAGGTGATGTTCTCATTTAATGAATCCAGGTCAACATAAGCCAATGCCGGACGATGGCCGCCGCTATCAGAAGCCGTATAGTTATGATTGATCTTTGCCGCTACATCTTTCACTTTTTTACCGGAAAAATCATAATAATACAGGTATCCAACCGCCGCCAGTAATACGATATTTAAGCCCAGGGATAAATTTTTCATCATTCGATCTATTTGGCGGCAATATACTTACAAACCCACAGCCGGCAATGACTTTGGTAAATTTTTAGGAAAGGGTTAACGGCTATTTTTGCCCCTTTCGAAACCAGTTATACCAAAAGGCCAACCAGGCCGGAATTAAATAATTCCATTTATCTTACACAAAAAACAGCCTATGCACCGCTCCCATTTTATACTGTTGGTTTTGCTTTTACCCTTGCTGTCGTTTGGCCAGGAATGGAAAAAATTCACCGATACCGCCGGCAATTTCACAGCAACCTATCCATCTAACTGGATAAATAAAATAAAGGAAAACAACCGGGTATTCTTCACTTCCCCATCGGCTGGCACATCGGATAATTTTTATGAAAATATCAATATTGCCGTAACGTATAATAAAGCATACGGCGGCGATACAAAGATCAATGATCTTTTCCCGGGTGTAACGCAACAGATCAGTAATTCTTTTAAAGACTTTAAAGAAGAGGGGCTGCGGTATTTTAAATGGAACAACCTGGAGGCTGCAGAACTGGTCTATTCAGGCTTTAATAAAAATGATGAATCTATCAAAGTAAGATGTACCCAGTGGTTTTGCTTTTATAAGTCGAGGCTTTACCTGGTGACCTTTGTGGCCGATGCTTCCACAAATGTTCATAACAATACCGCGAAAAAAATAATGAGTGGCATTGTTTTTAAATAGGTCTGAATTATCCGGGCATATCTAAAAATTAACAGAACAATCCTGTTTATCTATGCCGATTCAGTTACTTTTAACCTTCTGAACAGATCATTCATCCCCGTAAATCTATGCTTCTAAAAATACTTACTGTTGCAGGCCTGGCAACTTTCGAAATATATGTGGCTATCCCTACCGGGTTTGCACTCGGTCTCTCGCCATGGACCATATTTTCTGCAAGTGTTGCGGGAGGATTGGCGGGGGGATTTATAGCCGCTTTTCTGGGCGATAAGATCAGGGCATTTTTCTACAAGAATAAACCGGTTAAAGACAAGAAACCGGCACATCCAATGGTTCACCGTATCTGGAACAAATACGGCATCATTGGTTTAGGTTTTTTAGGAACGATGTCGGTAGGAGCCCCGATAAGTATTGCCGTGGGCGTTGGGCTGAATGCCAATCTTAAAAAACTGCTTACCTGGTGCTGTATTGGTGTGATAACCCGCTGCGTTTTATTTACCGTGATCGGTTTTTACGGGCTTCAGTTATTTTAACCATTACCGGAGATACAAACTATACTGACGGGATCACCTTTTCAGGAATTTACCTGCCACCAGTTTTTCTATTACTTCATCTTTTAGTCCCCGGCTTATGGGAATTCGGTGTTGTCCCATACGTATCTCATTGCCTTCAATGCTATCCACTTTTGCAGCAGAGATGATAAATGATTTATGAACCTTGATGAAACGGGTCTCCGGCAAATAATCTTCCACTGACTTAAACGTGAGATAACTCATATACTTCTTATCAGCCGTATGAATATTCACATAGTTCTGCAATGCCTCAATAAAAAGAATATCATTATAGAATATTTTCACCAGTTTATTATCTGCTTTGATGAAGAAATAAGCATCTGTTTCTTCCTGCCTGTATACTGTTTTATTCACCTGCCGCACTTCAAAAAGATCCTTCGCCTTAAGCGATGCTTTTAAGAACCGGTCAAAAGAAACCGGCTTTACCAGGTAGTCAAGGGCATTTACTTCAAAGCCATCCAATGCATATTGAGGATAGGCTGTAGTGAATATTACAGATGGCGGGTTCTTAAGTGTTTTAAAAAAGTCCAGCCCGGTGATCTTTGGCATTTGTATATCCAGGAAGAGTAATTGAACTTCGCCGCTGTTTATCATCTCTGTTGCAGCCAATGCATTATCATAGGAACCCAGCAGGTTGAGAAAACCGATATCGGCTATATATTCCTTTAGCCCTGTTCTGGCCAGCGGCTCATCGTCTATAATGATACAATTAATGGTCATTGCATTCCTGTTAAATATGAATGATCAGATCTACTGTAAAAACATCTGTTTCGCTATTGATCTTCAATTGGTATTTCTGGGGGTAAAGCAGGTCCAGTCTTCTTTTTACATTATTGAGCCCGATACCTGAATGTTCACTAACGGGCTTCTCGATTGTCTCTTTTGAATTTTCCAGCATAAAATGTAAACCTCCATTCTTCATACCCATTTCGAGTTTGATAAAATTAAACTGGTTTTTATGATGTGAAATATGTTTAAAGGCATTTTCCACAAAAGGGATCAGTAATAGTGGCTCAATAGAAAATCCTTTTACTTCCGGAGTATCATTGAAAGTTACCACATAGTTCTCATCCTTCCGCAGTTTCTGCAGGTCAATGTAATCTTTCAGGTATTCTATTTCTTTTTCGATGGGAACTTTATCGTCGTTCATTTCATACAACTGGTAACGAAGCATGGCTGAAAATTTATGCAGGGCCCCGCGGGCATCGGCATTGTTCTTATCAATGAGAAAGTAAACAGAATTGAGCGAATTAAAAAGAAAGTGCGGGTTTATCTGCGACTTCAGGAAGTTCAGTTCGGCCTCCGCTTTTTCCTTTGCCATTTCCACCATACGTTGCTGCATACGGGTATAATCCATCATCAGTTTAAAAGCCGCACCGGAAAGCACCAGGAAGAAGTGCGGAATTACATTATCGTATATTCTTGTCTTCCAGTTACCCGACAGGTTGAGCAATGAAGGATTGTTGGTAACATGTCCAAGGATATTCATTTTAAGGAAACTGCTGATCACTATCATACAGATAAAAACGGTACCGAACAAGAGGTATTTCTTTTTGTAAAGCAGCTGAGGGATCAGCAAATAATTGGTGAGGTACACCATCAATGCCAGGTCGCTCACTTTTATAAGGGTCACCTTAAAAGCAGTAGCCTCCAGGGCATAATCTTCATACCGTAAAAAATACCAGAGGCCAAATACCAGCATCCAGAAGAAAAAATGGTGAAGTTTATATCGTATAAATAAAGCGGCGTTTTGCATACCTCAAAAATAAAAGTACAAATTCCTTCCGGTAATGCCATTACAGCAATGCAGCCATTTGCTTGACGAAATGCAGATTATCCCTTTATCAAGTGTTATGCGCTGTTGGTGTAAATAGTTTTCTGCCGGGGTTTTGTTTATGCAGATTTGTACAATAAAAATCAAAGACATGAAACGTTCATTGATCATTCCGGTACTGTTAATACTGACCGGTTTTAACGCCTGCTCGCAAAACCCGGCAGCAACACAAAATAAGCCGGAAAATACCGGATCTCACGTTGGTGGCCGTTGCGAGGGCTGTGAGGCAGTGTACGAATGCCCGGTATCCTTCGATAAACTGGATGAAACGGATACCTTACCCGATTTCAATGATGCCGGTCCCAAAATTGAGATCAGTGGAATCATATTCCAGCCCGATGGTAAGACCCCGGCCCCGGGAGTGGTTCTTTATATATACCATACCGATCAAAAAGGTATTTATCCAAAAAAAGGCAATGAAACCGGCTGGGCAAAACGACATGGTTACCTCCGCGGATGGATCAGGACCAATGCAAAAGGAGAATACCGGTTTTACACGCTGGTACCTGCCTCCTATCCAAACAGCAGCAATCCAAAACACATACACCCTACCCTAAAAGAACCCGGTAAAAACGAATACTGGATCGATGAATTTGTTTTTGATAATGACCCACTCCTGCCCGAAACGGGAAGAAACAGGGAAATACCGGTGGGTGGAAGCGGGGTTTTAAAACCACTCATGAAAAACGGGATGCTACGGGCAACCCGAAATATTATCCTGGGTTTGAATGTTGCTGACTACCCAAAAGCAATTGAAAAAAACTGATTCATCATAAATAAAAACAACGGTATGAAAAAGGCTATCATTATTTTATTATTTATTACTGCAGGCCATACCATCATTTCCTGCAATGATCCGCTGAAAGCAGGCGCTGCTAATCTTTCCCGTTCCGAACAGCAAGAACTGCATCCGGATTACAAATGGACCGAGCATACCAGTAATGCCCCTTTTCCGAAAAGCTACAATTTCCAGTTGTTCAATTTACGGGATACCCTTTGGGCTTTTCACCCGGAAGGCAACTGGTATTCGGTAAATGGAAGGGAATGGACAAAAAGCATTCTGAGCAATAGCATCAATAACCTGGCTTTTCTTGATTACGTGGTTTTTAAAAATTCGATCCTGGGACTGGGGCACTTTGAAGGAAATATTGAACACCATACACTGACCACAGAAATTTATCAGACAACCGATATGAAAACATGGAATGTTTTAGCCAAAGAAAGCAATTTGCCCATGCGCTTCTTTTATCATCCTTTTGTGTTCAATAATAAGATATGGATCATTGGTGGCAGCAATGGCAATGATTCCTTTGCAGACATCTGGAATTCGGAAGATGGTATTCATTGGATAAAACGGGCAGACAATATGCCTTTCGGAAAAAGAGCCGGCAGCGATTTCGTAATTCATAATTACAGGATATACATGATCAATAACGATGTGTGGTCATCAGCAGACGGGATGAACTGGGTACAGGAAACTAAGGAACTCATAAAGGGCGAAACGATCTTTGGTTCTGCAGCGGTAGTGTTTGACGGGCAGATATGGTTACTGGGCTGCAACCGGAATGGCAAGTTCAAAAGCGAGATACTGACCAGTACAGATGGAAAGCAATGGGTGGCGCAGCGGGCACCCTGGAGCCCCAGGGGCGGAATGGCTGCCTGTGTGTATAACGATAAAGTTTTTATGACAGGCGGAAAGTACGGCGGGCCGGACATTGCAGGGCAAACGGAATTTGTGTACAGTAATGACGTGTGGTCGCTGGAAAAATAACTCTCTCCTAAAGTATAGCCGGAATAAAAAAAGGAGTCCCGCT
>DAOLIP010000071.1:0-19151 GCA_035328475.1 Ferruginibacter sp. | reverse complement strand
ATTGGCATAGTGACAAAACCGCCGGGCTTGAATATTACAGGCAAATGGGAATTAAAACCTATACTACTGTACTGACAGATGAATTAAGTAAAAAGAATGATAAAAAAAGGGCTGAATTTTTAATGACACAGGATACTGTCTTCCATGTAGGCCAGTATTCGTTTAAAACGTATTACCCCGGACCAGGACATACCGAGGACAATATTGTTATCTGGTTTGAAAAAGAAAGAATTCTCTACAGCGGATGCCTAATAAAAGGGGTGGATGATGAAAATTTAGGGTATTTAGGCGATGGGAATATAAAAGAATATGCATCTACCCTAAAAAGAGTTCAGCAAAAATACCGGAAACCGAAATTTATTATCATAGCACACAGCGACTGGAAAAACATAAATTCACTGAAGCATTCTATACAGATGGCAGAAGAACTTAAAAAGAAGAACTAACGCTGCCATTGTGTTTAGCGTAATCATGGTTTCACAGAAATACAATCATTAACCGATCACAAAACAGGATACGGAAAATTTTAACCGTTTTAGCAGGGTATGCCCTTTGCCTTGGTTCGTGCCTCACGAACCAACCCCTTGACCATTTATCTAAAAATTCTCATCTTTATAAACTATGTCAAATTTCAAACTCCCCCATTTCGGTTTTATCGATCCAGGTTCTCTGGAAGAATATTATGATGTAAATATTCCCTACCAGGATAGCGAAATACAAATTGACCTGAATTTCGGCAGCAAAACCATTGACCCGGCAAGACTGGAAACCGTAAAACAGTTCATTGAGAATATACGGATACACGACCTCAGTAACCGCAAACACATAGAGGCCGATTACAATGATGAGGACGGCGATACCGTAAAGTTTTACCTGGAGCATCACCTGGAAGAATTGGGTAAAGATGAACTGGCAGAATTGATAGACCTCAACAGCAAAAGCACCGAACACGAAAAGCAGTTATTGAAAAAGCTGCACCTGGTACGGGTGGGCCTGTACCCCGATGGCGAAGACCAATTTGCTGTTTTTGATTATTCCATCGGGCAGGAAATAACCAACGACCTGGTAGTGTTATTTACCGATGAGAACGGTAACCTGGATTATATTACGATGGAAAGTTAGGCAGCGATCATAACAGGCGTTTCACAGGTACAACCATTTATTACAATAACCATAAATAAATATGAACCAGGTACAGTCCATCAACATCATGGAAAAATTCTCCCTGTTCGAAAAACAATGGACGCCGCATATCATCGGCGAACTGAACGGGCAGTATGTAAAACTCTGCAAACTGAAAGATGATTTTGTATGGCACAGTCATGAGAACGAGGATGAACTCTTCATGGTGTTTAAAGGCACGTTGTTAATGGACTTTAGGGACGGCAGAACGGTGGAAGTAAAAGAAGGAGAGATCTTGATTGTTCCCAAAGGGGTGGAGCACCGGCCGCATACCAACGGCGAGATCGTGTTTAACCTGCTGTTTGAACCCAAGGCCACCCTGCACACCGGCACCGTAGAAAGCGAAATGACGGTGAAGGAACTGGACTGGATATAAAACAGTAACCAGGCTGGCCAGTTACACAGATTGCATTTCTTCTGCGCTGAACTTGCTTACAAAATCGTAGTGGTTGGAACCGAACCGGTAATGAAATACCCGGTGATAATCTTTGCTGAACTGTTCTTCCGATTGCGGGCTGATGATATTGCTGAGTACATAAAAACTGTCTGACTTAAAACAAAGCAGCACATTGCGTACATCGGTATCTTCCTTATTCAGGTCCTCAAACAGCATGCTTACATGGGTTTTATCAAATTCTGTTTTCAGCCCTTTCATTCCCCGGATGGTTTGAAGACAACGGTTATAAGGATCTGCTGTTTTAATATCGTTTGCCTGGAAAAGTACCCGGTCAAAATACGTGTCCTTAAAATGTTTGTCCAGGAACCCGGCAAAGGCAATGCCTTCGTCGGACAGGTGCAGGTAAGCCTGCCGGTTCTTTTCATCCGTGTTCACTTTTCCGTGACGGACGATATATAAATTCATATTCAGAGACATGGGGTTAAGTTTTAAGTCTGTTTTGCCTGAAGCCTGAACGAAATGCAGAAAGGAAGGAATGAAGCAACCACTAAAATTAACCTATTTGCCGCAGAAAGCAGGCAATTGATTTAATATCATCAGAATCTTACTGCCATCCTGTCACCAATTGCCCGGTTTCAGTTATATTTGCTGTCCGATAAAAGTTGAAGAGATGCTGGACCTGGCAACCGCTAAAAAACACGATGAAACAAGGCAGGGGGAAGCTTTTACACCCTTCCCCCAGGGGGCAGATCAATATAAAAAGCACTTTTATATTGAGAGCTATGGCTGTGCTATGAACTTTGCCGACAGCGAAGTGGTTGCCTCCATTCTTATGAGCAATGGCTTTGGCGCTACCCAATCTGCCGAAAATGCCGACCTCATCTTCATCAACACCTGTTCCATCAGGGAAAAGGCCGAGCAAACCGTACGCAACCGCCTCACCCAATTCAAAGGAATAAAAAAACATAAGCCCGGCCTGATCGTCGGCGTATTGGGCTGCATGGCCGAAAGGCTGAAACTAAAGTTCATTGAAGAAGAGAAGTTAGTAGATATTGTAGTAGGCCCCGATGCCTACCGGACATTGCCGGGTTTAATTGAAGAAGCAGAAACAGGCCAGAAAGCAGTGAATGTTTTACTGAGCCGCGACGAGACCTATGCCGATATTGCCCCCATTCGGTTGAACAGTAACGGGGTAACGGCATTTGTAAGCATCATGCGTGGCTGCAACAATATGTGTTCCTTTTGTGTGGTGCCTTTTACAAGAGGAAGGGAAAGAAGCCGGGATGCGGCATCCATCATCAACGAATGCAGAACATTATTTGAGGATGGGTACCGGGAAGTAACGCTTCTGGGACAGAACGTGGATAGCTATTACTGGATCGATGAACAGAAAGACGAGCGGGTGACTTTTGCCATGCTGATGGAACAGGTGGCGCTGATCTCTCCGTTGCTGAGGGTTCGTTTCTCCACCTCTCATCCAAAAGACATCACCGACGATGTGTTGCATACGATCGTAAAGTATGAGAACATCTGCAATTATATCCATCTCCCGGTGCAGAGCGGAAGCAGCCGGATATTGCAGATGATGAACAGGACCTATAGCCGTGAATGGTATATCGCCAAAGTGAACCGCATCAGGGAACTGATCCCCGACTGTGGCCTTTCAACCGATATGATCACCGGGTTTTGTACAGAAACCGAGGAAGATCACCGGCAATCGATGAGCCTGATGGAATACTGCAAGTACGACCTGGCTTATATGTATTTCTATTCCGAAAGACCGGGCACATTAGCAGCAAGAAGATTTGCAGACGATGTGCCGGAAGAAGTAAAGAAAAGAAGGCTGCAGGAAATAATCGACCTGCACCGCATTCATTCGCTGCAGAGTATGCAGCAGGATGTGGGCAAAACATTCAAAGTACTGATCGAAGGAACATCAAAAAAGAATGAAGAAGAATTATACGGAAGGAACGACCAGAATAAAGTAGTCGTGTTTCCGAAAGGGAAATTAAAGAAGGGGGAGTATGTAAAAGTTCATATCAATTCCTGTACTGCAGGAACCCTTATCGGAATACCGGTTTCTAGTAATAGCTGAAAAAACATTGCGCCTTAGCGCCTTTGTGGTATAAAAAATTGCGGAGCAATCATGGAATTACAATCAATAAAAAACCGTTTTGGCATCATCGGCAATTCGCCGGGCCTTAACCATGCGCTGAACGTGGCCGTACAGGTGGCTGCCACCGACCTCAGCGTACTCATCACCGGCGAAAGCGGGGTGGGTAAAGAAGTGTTTTCACAGATCATTCACTCATTAAGTGCCCGAAAACATAACCCCTTCATTGCGGTTAACTGCGGCGCCATCCCGGAGGGAACGATCGACTCGGAATTATTCGGGCATGAAAAAGGATCTTTCACCGGTGCGGTAGACAGTCGCAAAGGATATTTTGAAACGGTGAACGGCGGTACCATCTTTTTAGACGAGATCGGTGAACTGCCCATGGGAACCCAGGCCCGCCTGCTTCGGGTGCTGGAAGCAGGGGAATACATACGGGTGGGCAGCAGCAAAGTACAGAAGACCGATGTTCGGGTGATAGCCGCCACCAATAAAGAACTCATTGAATCAACCCAGATCCATAAATTCCGGGAAGACCTTTATTACCGGTTGAACACCGTTCCCATCAAAGTACCGGCGCTGCGGGAAAGAAAAGAAGACATCATCTTACTGTTCCGCAAATTTGTGAATGACTTTTCTGATAAATACAAAGCCATCCCCGTGCAACTGGATGAAGGGGCGAAAGATGTGTTAATTAACTACACCTGGCCGGGCAATGTGCGTGAATTAAAGAATATTGCAGAACAGATATCGGTACTGAGCAGGGACAAAACAATTGATGCAAATACCATGAAAGGCTTTTTGCCCGAACATAATTACTCCCGCCTGCCGGTGCTGGCCGGCGGCAATGGTGCAACAGGCCAGAACGAATTTGCCAACGAACGGGAGATCCTGTACAAACTTTTCTTCGACATGAAGAAAGATGTGAACGAACTGAAGAAGATGTTCTTCGACCTGCTGCAGAATCCAAACATAGCCCAACATGCACCCGTATTCAACGACCAGCCCTTTGCCGATGTACACAGCAATGCAACAGGTATTGCCGCCACCAAGCCGGTCTTTCTTCCGCACAACGGCGAAGTGATCGATCACCACGAAGACGTGGAAGAATCGCTGAGCATCATGGACAAAGAAAAAGAACTGATCATAAAAGCATTGAAGAAACACAAGGGTAAACGAAAAGATGCTTCGCTCGACCTGGGCATCAGCGAACGAACCCTGTACCGAAAATTGAAAGAGTATGATATTGAAGAATAATGATACAGGATGCCGGATGCAGGATGCAGGATACAAGATTCAGGATACTGGATACTGGATACTGGTCATTGGCCTCTTCCTTTCTGTTATCAGCATTCAGGCTACCTGCAAATACGGTTTCAGGGATTCGGCAGAGATACCCCAGGAAGTAAAGACCTTTAGGGTGAATTATTTTGAGAACCGTGCCGACTACAAGAACCCGCAGCTAAGCCCGCTGATCACCGAAAAGCTGAAGCAGAAAATAATCGGTACCACCCGCCTGCGCCAGACCAATGACGACGATGCCCACTACGATATCAGCGGTTATGTGTCGGCCTACCAGGTAACATCTACCGGCATCAGCGGCGCCAATACCAGCCTGAACCGGCTTACGGTCAATTTTCATATCATCTTTAAGAATACGCTGGACGATAAGAAGAGTGCAGAAAGCGATGTTACATACAGTGTTGATTTTAATGCCAACCTCAGTCTTTCGCAGGTAGAAAGCCAGAAGACAGAAGATATTGTGAAGAACCTGACGGATGCCATTTTCAATAAAATATTTTCCAACTGGTAAAAATAATTCATACAACCTATTATGCAGCAGCAACCGGCATTATTTGAATCGTTGTTCAAACGGAATATGGAAGACCCTTCCGTAAAAAACTTCCTGGAAGAGATAACGGCTGCACATCCTTATTTTTCTCCTGCGCAGTTCTACCTGTTGCAGCAAACAACAGAAAGTACCGTAGCATTCGACAGCCAGGCCATCAAAACAAATATCTTTTTCAACAACCCCCTTTGGCTGAATTTTCAATTGCGGCAGGCGAAACCCGCTATGCTGATGGAAGAAAAAATTCATACCGTACCACCTGTTGAAGAAATCCCGGCTACAGAGATCATTCATCAACCGGAACTGACAGAAGAACCGGCAATGGAAGAACCGCCGGTTGCAGAAACTGCCGTTGAAGTGGAAGCAGAAAAGGAAAGGGTAAATGAAGGAATTGAAGTGGAAGAGTTGGAGCAGCAAAAAGAAGAAGGGTTGATTACCGAACAGGTTATTGAACCGGAAGCAGAAAAAGAAATAATAAATGAAGCAGTGAAAGTTGAAGAGTTTACACCTGTAAAAGAGGAACCGGTTGTTACTGAACAGCACGTTGAACCCGAAGTAAAAGCAGAAACGGGTATCCTGGAAGAAGAATTACCCGTTATTGAAACCGCTACTGAACCGGAACTACATGAAGAGCCCGAACTGGAGCCCATGAAGATAGAACTCAGACTGCCGGAAGAAAAAAACATAAAAGAAGACGAACTTTTATTTGAACCCATGCACCTGGTGGATTATTTCGCTTCACAGGGTATCAAGCTGAATGAAGAAGTACAGGCAACGGATAAATTGGGCAGGCAACTGAAGAGTTTTACCGAATGGCTGAAGACCATGAAGAAAGTTCATGCCACTGCCCCGGCTGAAGAAGAAGCCCAGGCAGATAAAACCGTGGAAGCGATGGCGGAAATGAGTAACCGGGACAATGAAGTGATCACCGAGGCCATGGCAGAAGTGTTTGCCCGGCAGGGTAAAACGGCCAAAGCCACTGAAGTGTACCAAAAATTAAGTTTGCTCAATCCTGCCAAAAGCGCTTACTTTGCAGCCAAAATAGACAATTTAAAAGGAGCATAATATGTTAATAGTATTTGGAATTTTAGTGATCGTTGCCTCGGTGATTCTTGGCCTTATTGTATTGATTCAGAACCCAAAAGGCGGTGGTCTCTCTTCCAGTTTTGGCGGATTTGGCAACCAGATAATGGGCGTAAAACAAACCACCGATGTGCTGGAAAAAGGCACCTGGCTGTTTGCTGCCATCGTAGCCATCCTTTGCATCACTTCACCCGCTTTTATTCCAAAAGGCAATAACAGCAATGCGGAGACCAAGCAGATCATAGAAGGCGTTTCTACCAAAACTCCGGCAAGCACACCGGCCAATACGGCCACGCCGGCAACAAAACCAGCCGACAGCGTACCTAAATAATATTTTACAAAGATTTTTAAACCCCGTCGCAAACCGGCGGGGTTTTTTGTTTTATTTTGTTCAACACAAACAATGATGCGAAAAAAAATAATTCTGGGTACCCTGTTCATTGTACTGGCTGCAGTTGGTTATTTGGCCTGGCAGGCCTTCGGCCCTACCGTTTCGGCACCCGATGGAAAATACTTTTACATACGAACCGGCTCCGTGTATGAAGAAGTGAAAACTTCATTGACCGAAAAGAGAATAATCAGCAGCCCTTACTTTTTCGATCTTCTTGCCAAACAGATAAAATACAACCGCTCGGTAAAAGCAGGCCGTTACCAGGTAAAAAATGGAATGAGCCTGGTCAGTCTCATCCGCATGCTACGTGCAGGAAACCAGGCGCCGGTAAACCTGGTGATCACCAAACTGCGTACCAAGGAAGACCTGGCGCAAAAACTGGCGGCAAATTTTGAAGCCGATTCCACTGCTTTTGCCAGCACCATGAATAATGAAGAGTTGCTGAAGGCCTGGCATCTCGACAGCAATACTTTCATCACGATGGTAATACCAAACACCTATACCTTCTTATGGAATACGGCCCCGGAAAAAATATTCAATAAGCTGCTGAAAGAAAAAGAAAAATTCTGGAATGAAGAACGGCTTGCCAAGGCAAAAGCGCTGAACCTTTCGCCCGAACAGGTTTATACCCTGGCCAGTATTGTGGAAGAAGAGACCAATGCTGCTGCCGATAAAGGAAAGATCGCCAGCGTATACCTGAACCGTATGAACAAAGGAATGAAGCTGCAGGCCGATCCTACGGTGAAATTTGGTATGAAGAATTTCGGGTTGAAACGTGTAAGGGAAAAACACATTGCTTTTGTATCGCCATTCAATACTTATCTCAACAGCGGCCTGCCACCCGGCCCCGTTTGCACGCCATCGCCAAAAACCATTGATGCGGTACTGAATGTACCCGCTACCAATTATATATTCTTTGTTGCCAAACCAGACTGGTCGGGGCTATCCAATTTTGCCGAATCATATGAGGAGCACCAGGTGAATGCAAAGAATTACCATCGCTTTTTAGACAGTGTGAACATAAAATAGATCTTACCGGCTATGTTGTAGCTTTGGTATAAACAATTAACGATCTGCCTTGACCAAAATTGAACGCATCATCATCACCAGTTTCCCGGTTGCTTTTATCCTCAACAAAAGCAAGCACTGGTACCTGCCCGGCTTTGAAGGCGTACCGCTTTATGATGTGGGAAGATTTTTTCTGGGCCAGGTAAAAACGGTTGGACTTACAGAAAGAGCTTCGGCCATTGCTTACAACTTTATCATGGCCATTCCACCTTCTTTTTTATTCTTATTTACGCTGATCCCTCACCTGCCCTTTATTAAAAAGAAAGATATCCTGAACCAGGTAAGGCTGATCTTAAAAGACCTGATACCGGTTGAGACATTCAACAGTAAAGTTGCGGTATTTATAGACGAAACCTTTTTTGATAAACCTGTTTTCGGGCTTCTTTCCTTTGGTCTTTTACTTGCCTGGTTCTTTGCATCCAATGCCATGATGGGCATCATGCGTTCGTTCAACAAAAACTACATCGGCTTTGCCAAAAGAAAAGGCCTGCACGATCGCTGGGTGGCCATCCGGCTTACCACACTCCTTTTCGGACTGGTGCTAGGCTGCCTGATATTGCTGATAACCCAGGGCGCTTTTTTAAAAGGACTTAAAAGTCCCTTCTGGAAAGATTTTATCCTTTATACCCGATGGATATTCATCATCGCCCTCGTGTTTTACTCAATTTCCTTTATATACAAATATGCCCCGGCTGTTCACAAAAAATGGAAGCTGGTATCCCCCGGCAGTATACTGGCCACCTTTATGTGCATCTTGGCCACCCTGGGCTTTTCCGAATTTGTGAACAATTTCGGTAAATACAATGCCCTGTACGGTTCCATCGGTACCATCATTGTGCTGATGGCGCTTATATTCATCAATTCGCTGGTGCTGCTGATCGGCTTTGAACTGAACGTAAGCATCAAATCGCTGCGGGCCATTGCCGAAAAAAGGGATGCCCACGAAAAGGAACTGGCCGCCAGGGAAAAAACTACATGAATGGTTTCACCGGCTTACCCTAATTACTTAACTTTAAAAAAATACTTCATTATGAAAAAGATATTATTTGCATTTGCAGCCATTGCAACCATCGCCACCCTTGCCTTTACCGTGGGTGATCCGTTAACCATCGGCAGCAGCATGCCCAAGGCAACGCTTAAAATGAAAGACGTTTCGGGCAAAGAAGTTGCCATGAAAGATGCCGCCAAAGAAAACGGCGTACTGGTGATGTTCAGTTGCAACACCTGTCCTTATGTAGTGAAGAACCAGGAACGTACCCGTGCCATCAGCGAATACGCCATCAAGATGAAAGTAGGCGTTATCATTCTTAACAGCAATGAAGCCTACCGGGGTAATGAAGATAGTTTTGATTCCATGAAGGATTATGCCGACGGACAGGGTTACAAATGGAGTTATGTAGTGGATAAAGACCATGAAGTGGCCGATGCCTTTGGCGCCAACCGTACGCCGGAATGTTTCTTGTTTGATAAGAACCTGAAACTGGTTTATCACGGAGCCATCGACGACAGTCCGTCTGATGTTACAGCCGTTAAACGCAATCACCTGCAGGAAGCCATCAATGAACTCACAGCCGGAAAAGATATTACGGTTAAAGAAAGCAGAAGCGTGGGATGTACGATCAAGAGGAAGAGTTAATCGGTTTGAGGTTTGCCCTTCGGCTACGCTCAGGATAAGTTTGTGGTTGGGTCTCTAAAAAATAAAACCTCTTTTATAAAATCAGCCTGGTTCGTATGAGCCGGGCTTTTATTTTTTTCTTGTGATAAAATTTTCTTTGGTAAGAACAATGTTTTTTTCTGAATTTGAAACATACATGTCTACTGTTGGCTTATACCCATCTAGGTCTAAAGCGGCATAACCGATCAATTGACCTGCTTTTACTTTATCTCCTTTTTTAAATGCCGTTGTTACAAGATTTGAATAAGTATAGAATAGATTTTCATTCTTAACAATTATAATTTTCATATCCTCAATTCTCGCAACAGTCACTACTTTCCCCTCTGTTATCGCATAAACAGAACTATCATCTGATTTAAAGGTTATATTATCCATCGGAGTAGCATCACAAATTCCTCGAATTGATTTGTTGTCAATTACTATTGCTTCGTTCATTGGCGCAACATATTTATGAAATGCATTACCCCCTATAGCCTCTTTAATCAGACCCTCAAACTCCGCAGCATTCATCTCACCTTCTGTAAATTTCCGGTAACCGGTTTTGTTATTGACTACAATAGTGGAGGGAATGGAGCCACTCCAGCTCTTATCGATCATCGGGCAAAAATGATCGGCATTGGTTTCGTTAAGCCAGGCTATTTTAGCCGTGTAATTATTCTTTTTAACGAAGGCTGCAATCTTAGCCGGGTAATAGGCCGGCAGGTCTAAACTCACCAGTACCAATTTCACTTTCTGTTTCTCGTACTGTTTTACGATCCGGATAAAATCCGGAATCTCGGCAATACATGGTTTACAGAACGTGGCCCAGAAATTAACCACGTAAACCGTATCGTTGTTTTTAGTGTACGACTTTACCACGTCTTCTATCTTCCATTTGGCAATGGACTGGCTGTTGGCAACCGAGGCAAAAGCAAAGAACACAATAAGGAATAAGTATCGTTTAATCATGCTTAAAAATACTGAGAAATACCGAAGGGTATAACTAAGAAAAGTTAAAAGAATTGAACCACATAGGAACATAGCTCACATAGAAAAATAAAAAATACAGGACTATGTTTCCTATGTGCCTATGTGGTTCAGAAAGGAACTTTTACCCCCTAAATTAGCGTTTGGCTAATCACCTGTTTCGGTCTAAATTTGCACCCTGCCTGTGGTAAAACAGGCTCCATTTTTAATTCTTAATTTTTAATTCTTAATTCAACATGGCATACGACGTAATAGTGCTTGGAAGCGGCCCCGGTGGTTATCCTGCAGCAATAAGAGCCAGCCAGCTCGGTAAAAAAGTGGCGATCGTGGAAAGAGAAAGCCTCGGCGGCATCTGCCTCAACTGGGGCTGTATACCCACCAAGGCATTGCTGAAAAGCGCCCAGGTATATGAATACGCAAAACATGCATCCAGTTACGGCGTTAAGGCTGATAATGTAGGTACCGATTTCGGCGGCGTTATCAAACGCAGCCGTGGGGTGGCCGATAAAATGAGCAAAGGCATCCAGTTCCTCATGAAGAAGAACAAGATCGATGTGGTGATGGGAAACGGCAAGCTGATTGCCGCCAATAAACTGGAAGTTACTGCCGCAGATGGCAGCAAACAGGTACTGGAAGCAAAGAACATCATCATCGCAACTGGTGGACGGGCACGCCAGCTGCCCACCATGCCCATTGATGGAAAAAAGATAATCGGTTACCGGGAGGCCATGGTTCTTCCCACACAACCAAAAAGTATGATCGTTTGCGGAAGCGGGGCCATTGGGAGTGAATTCGCTTATTTCTACAACAGCATCGGCACAAAGATCACCATGGTGGAATTTATGCCAAGACTGGTACCGGTGGAAGACGAAGAGATCAGCAAGGAACTGGAAAAGCAATTTAAAAAACAGGGCATGACCATCATGACCAATGCCGAAGTAACCAGCGTTGATACAAGCGGCGCTGGTGTAAAAGCAAAAGTAAAAACACAAAGTGGTGAAGTGATTCTTGAAGCAGATATCCTCCTCAGCGCAGTAGGCGTGGTTGCCAATGTGGAGAATATCGGGCTGGAAGCATTGGGAATTAAGACCGAAAAAGGAAAGATCATTGTAGATGCAAACGGCCAGACGAATGTGAAAGGCATTTACGCCATTGGCGATTGCACACCCGGCCAGGCACTGGCACACGTAGCCAGCAAGGAAGGCATTAATGCAGCCGAACATTTAAGCGGTCATCATCCGCAACCAATGGATTATAATAACATTCCGGGTTGTACCTATTGCAGTCCTGAAATTGCCAGTGTGGGCTATACCGAAAAAGCGGCCAAAGATGCCGGTTATGAAGTAAAGGTTGGTAAGTTTCCCTTCATGGCAAGTGGCAAGGCAAGTGCTTCAGGCGCTACCGAAGGTTTTGTAAAAGTTATTTACGATGCTAAGTACGGTGAGTTCCTGGGTTGCCACATGATCGGCAGCAATGTAACGGAGATGATCGCCGAAGCTGTAGTTGCCCGTAAACTGGAAACCACCGCACACGAAATACTGAACGCAGTTCACCCCCATCCCACCATGAGTGAAGGACTGAAAGAAGCTACCGCAGTTGCGTATGGCGAGGCTACTGATGTTTAGGACAGGTATCCCGGGCGTAATCGAAGGATGGCCCGCACCCTGAGCGCAGTTGAAGAGTGATTGAACAAACGAATCCTCTCTATAATATTCATCCCATCTGCCAGCTGGCAGATGGGATTTTTTTATCCGAAAGCTTTGTATATTTAAATCTCGCAGGCCCTTAATTTCATCACCCATAACCATTAGCCATGACAAAGATCACTTCCATTTCTTTAATTGCTCTTATCTGCTTTTGGATACTCAGCGGCTGCAATAGCGCCGACAATGCGGGTGTAACAGCAGATAAAGAACCGAAACCCGGAACAAAAGAAACACCTGAATATTTTAACCTGCGGCCAAAACTGGAAAAAGAGTATGGTTACACGCATGCGGTAAGGATCGGTGATGACCTGAAAATTTCCGGGGCGGTTAGTATGAACGATTCGGGAATAATAGTGGCTCCTGGCAATATGGAACAACAGATGAAGAACTGCTACAGCGACCTGGAGAAAATTCTAAAACACTATGGCTACACCTATGATGATGTGGTGGTGGAAAATGTCTATACAACCAATATGACTGAGTTTATCAAAGTATCGGGCTTCCGTAATTCCATCTACAAAAAACAATTTCCAACCGGCACCTGGCTTGAAGTAAAAGGACTGGCCGTAGAAGGACAACTGATCGAGATAGACATGGAAGCGCATAAATCCCATTGACAAAAAAAGCAATCATCAAATATCATTTTTCCTCCAGCAGCACAAACTGCTGTTCCAATGCCAGTGAATTTTTATACACGGCATCTATGAATTCCTTTCCCCACTTCGCATAAAAGGGCATAAAGTTCTCTATACGTTCCTGCAGGCTGTTGTGCGGAAAGAGTTGTTTTTTCAGTTTATGTAATTGCCGCTGCTGTGCTTCAAATTTTTTCTTTTCGGCCCGCAGCATTTTCTTTTCCAGCGCTTCCAGTTTATCCAGGGCTTTTTTGTGGAGGGCTTCGGTATGCTTTGCAAGAGTAATATCAATGGCGCCTGAAGTAGTTTTTAAGTTCGAATAAAATTCCTGTAGTGTTCTTTTCTCTTTATCCAGGTTCAGCTGCAAAGCGCTTTCCCGTTTCACCAGTTCATTCAGCAGGTCCTGTTCGGCTATAAAAAGATCATTGACAGTGAAGCCCAGTTTCTTAGCTGTTGTACTGTGATTCTTTTCAGAGATCAAAAATGAATTGCGTAAAACAAGCACTGGGAACGCAACATTCACTGCTTCAAAGACCTTTTTCAGCTCCAGCCAATAGGCGATCTCTCCTCCGCCGCCTATGAAAGCGATATTAGGTAGTATCATTTCCTGGAATACCGGCCGAAGGATCACATTGGCACTGAAACGTTCGGGATGGGCTTCAAGTTCCTTTAAGATTTCCGGCGTTGAAAATGAGAATTGAGTATTGATGATTGAATACTGAGCATTTTTCTTTTCGATCCGCTCTCTTGAATGATCAACGAGGTAAAATAAATTCAGTTCCCGCCCGCCTGCCTGTACTTTGTATTCCTTTGGAAATGCATCTGCAGTTTGCTCAACAATCTTATGAGAGAATTCCTCCGTTAATTCTTTTTCAACAACCGGGTTGAAAGATCTTTTCAATGCGGCATTATCCGGTAACAATATGATCAATCCGTATTCGCCAAACAGTTCATTCACCATTTTCAGTGTGGCCTGCTCAATAGTGATCCCATCCGTGTAGCAGCTCTTCATCAGGTGGATGATGTCTTTACCAAACGGGAGAATCGTTATCTCCCCGGCAATATCATCCAGCATTTTTATCAATGCCTTATCTACCTTCATTCTCCCCACAGCGCCGGTTTGATCCGTCTTCCACTCATGCTTAACGCCGTTGATATACACATGTCCCAGTTCGTCCAGGTCGGCGTCTTCGCTGCCCATATAGAACACCGGTACAAAATCGGAGGCAGGGATTTCTGCTTTCAGGTATTCAGCCAGTTTTACAGCATGAAGTATCTTATAAATGAAATACAGGTGCCCGGTAAAAATATTGGGTTGGTGCGCTGTAGTGATGGTAAAGGTATTTTCAGAAAGAAGGAGACCGATGTTCTTTTCCAGTTTTTTTGAAACAGGAATATGCTGGTACTGTTTCTTCAATTCTTCTACCAGCAATACCCGGTTGGTTGAATAATTCTTACGGTCTTTGATAGCCGCCTTTATTCCATCCAATGAAACGGGATGTGCATAGAAAGGCTCAAGCTGTTTTGCCTGGCCCAGGTAATCCTGCGCCATCTTTGAAAAAAAACCTGTTTTGCTGTAAGCAGTTTGCGTAGTGGTGAAATTCATCTATGATCTTTTGTCCCTGAAAGGATTAAGGCAACAAACTTACATTAATCCTGAAAACTAAAAGCGGATAGTTCTGTTAATTTACCGGGTATTTTTATCCAAACTGTACTAGTCTGAATCACATCGATCATAGGTCATAATGGAAAAAACATAGTCTATGTGGTTCAGGTATCAGCAGGAGATACCGGTTCTGAATCCATCGCTACTGTTTTCTGACCCCTATTGCATTTGTCGGATTTTTTTTCATTTTTTGCATCCAGACAGAAATTACTCAACCAAAACCTGCTATTATGAACAGAAACTTTTGGGGACTGGCTTTATGCCTTGTCCTTTTCGTTACATCTCTCACATTTTTTTCTTCCTGTAATAATGAAGACAACAAAAGCACAGCGGCTGCCGGGAATGAAGATTCCGTTAAGAAAATACTTGAACGGGGTAAATACCTGGCCCACCATGTTGCCCTTTGCATGGATTGCCACAGTCACCGCGATTTTAACCAGTTCTCCGGACCGCCGGTTGAAGGTACAGAAGGCATTGGCGGTGATGAATTCAATCAACTGATAGGTGTGCCGGGCGTGGTGTATGCCCGCAACATCACTCCCGATACGGTGAACGGCATTGGTAAATGGACCGATGAAGAAATTGCCCGGGTAATCACAAGAGGCATCACTAAAAATGGCGATACCCTTTTCCCGATCATGCCTTACCCGCATTACAATACCATGAGCAAAGAAGACATATACAGCATCATTGCCTACATCCGCACACTTAAGCCAAACTCAAATAAAGTCCCCGACCGGAAACTGATGATCCCAATGTCATTGGCTTATCCGCCATTGCAAAGTGCTTCACTGGAGAATAATGTAAAGCCGGATGTTTCCGACATTGTAAAATACGGAGCCTATATGTGGAACAGCGCTGCCTGCATGGATTGCCATACACCGATGGAAAAGGGCCAGTTTGTAATGTCTAAACTGATGGCGGGTGGCAGGCCTTTTGACCTGGGTATCTTTATGGTCACTTCCCCTAACATCACACCCGATACCGCCACAGGCATTGGCAAATGGACCGAGCAGATGTTCCTGGACAAGTTCAGGAATTACCGGGATAAAGCGTCTTATTCAGCCAATCCCGGGAAGAATAATTCCATTATGCCCTGGAGCATGTATGCATATATGGATGAGTTTGACCTGAAAGCCATATACCGGTTCATGCAAACATTACCGGCAGTGAACAACAAAGTGGAAAAATACCCGCCTGCGAAATAACTAAAGCAACAAAAAAGCCTCCGCGAATGCAGAGGCTTTTTTAATAACTCATTTTTCATACCACTTCCCCTTCAATATCGTAATCATAAGCCCTGGTGATCTTAACATGCACAAACTCGCCGATGTTCAGTTTCTTTTTTGATTGAATGATCACTTCATTATCCACTTCCACGCTGTCGAATTCAGTTCTTCCTAAATAACGGCCTGCTTCTTTTTTATCGATCAGTACTTTGAAGGTCTTTCCCACTTTTTCCATATTCTTTTCCAGGGAAATTTCCTGCTGAACTTCCATGATCTCCTGGGCCCGTTCTTCTTTTTCAGCAGCAGGAACATTATCCTCCAAATCGTGAGCGCTGGTGCCTTCTTCGTGGCTGTAGGTAAAAATACCCACCCTGTCGAACCTCATTCGCTGCAGGAATATTTTTAATTCCTCCACATCATCCCTTGTTTCGCCCGGGAAACCTGCGATGAGCGTGGTTCGTAAACAAATACCCGGGATGCGCCTGCGTATATCTCCGATCAGTTCTTCCATCTCTTCCCTTGTTATCTGCCGCTTCATTGCCTTCAGCATGTTATTGGCTGCATGCTGCAAGGGCATATCCAGGTAGTTACAGATATTCTCTCTTTCCTTTATCGCATCAATGATCTCGATGGGGAATTTTGAAGGATAGGCATAATGCAGGCGTATCCATTCCAGTCCTTTAACATCAGCCAGCGCATGAAGCAGTTTGGGGAGTTCTCTTTTCTTATAAATATCCAGTCCGTAATAAGTAAGTTCCTGGGCGATGAGCATCACTTCCTTCACACCCCTGTCTACCAGGCGTTTGGCCTCATCCACCAGTGATTCTATAGGCCGGCTCACATGAGCGCCTCTCATTAACGGGATGGCACAAAAGGCGCAGGTACGGTTACAGCCTTCGCTTATTTTCATATAAGCATAATGCTGTGGTGTGTATAACAAACGTTCTCCCATGAGATCGTTCTTATAATCGGCTTCAAAGGTTTTTAAGATATTCGGCAGTTCCATCGTACCGAAATAAGCATCCACTTCGGGGATCTCTTCTTCCAGGTTGTTTTTATAGCGTTCGCTGAGGCAGCCGGTAACATACACTTTGTCGAGCTTACCCTTTCTCTTCAATTCCACCTGGCTTAAAATGGTATTGATGCTTTCTTCCTTCGCTTTTTCAATAAAACCGCAGGTATTTACGATCACGATATTGTGATCCTTCTTTGCATTCTCATGCACCACATCAATGTCGTTGGCTATCAACTGGCCGCTAAGCACTTCGCTGTCAACCATGTTTTTGCTGCAACCGAGGGTGATGATGTTTATCTTGTCTTTTTTATGTGATCTGGTTTTCATGAAACGCAAAGTTAAGCCATTACCAGGGCTGTTTTTGGGAGTTTAAAAAATAATGAGCTGCAAACCGTGATTTTTCTTATCCTGCTGCGAATAATAAGGAAAATTCAGTTATTTAGGATCAATGGACAGTCAAGAAACCAAGGAGGCATTTTTAAAACAGGTAGAAGAAAACCGGTTCATCATCTATAAAATATGTAATTCTTACTGTAAAAAACAGCATGAAAGGGACGACCTGGCCCAGGAGATCACATACCAGCTCTGGAGATCATTCAATCATTTCGATGGAAGTGTTAAGTTCTCCACCTGGATGTACCGGGTGGCACTTAATGTAGCCATTACTTTTTACAGGAAGTCAAAAACAAGCGACTCTATCATTATGCTATCAGATCCTGACGCAGAAACAGCGGACAGGAATGAAGATATGGCTGAACTGGAAAATAATATTACTGCCCTTCAGCGGTATATCCATGAACTGAAGGAACTGGATAAAGCCCTGATGATCCTGTACCTGGAAGAGAAAAGTTACAGCGAAATAGCAGAGATACTGGGTATATCGGAAACCAATGTAGGGACAAGGATCAGCCGGGTAAAGGAAAAATTAAAACAACGATTTTCAGTAACAAAAAAGTAAAACCATGGAAGACATTACATTAAAACAGCTCTGGAAAGCACAGGATGAGAAACTGGAAAAAACAATGAAGCTTAACCTGTACCTGCTGGAATCACTGCAAAAACAAAAGGCAGAATCAAAACTGAACAGCCTGGCAAGGTTTAAAGGATGGGCGGTGGCCCTGGGAATTGTATGGGTATTGTTTCTGGGGCTACTGCTCTACGGAAACCAGTTACAGAATATTTATTTTACAGTTTCCGTGGGTATGATCCTGTTGTTCAATATTGCTGCCATCATCATATATGCCAGGCATATTATGCTTATACGTGAACTGGATTACAGCGCAACTATTACCGGTACCCAGCAGAAACTTTCCCGGCTGCAGTCATCCACCTTTAACCTGCGTTTCCTTTTCTTACAAACGCCTTTCTATACCACCTGGTTCTGGAGCGAAGGGATGATCAAAGACGCCGGGCTAAACTTCTGGTTCATTTCTGTTCCCATTACGCTTGCATTTACGGTTTTGGCCATCTGGCTATATAAGAACCTTACCCTGAAAAAAATGCATAAAAAATGGGTCCGGAAACTTATTTACAGCACGCCCGAACACAGTTCTGTATTCAAAGCCATCGATTTTCTAAACGAGATCGAAGAGTTTAAAAAAGGCTGATAAACCGGTCCAGCTTAAAACATCCGGAACCTTTGCCCGTCTTCGGTTACATAATACAAACAAAACCGAAAACCTTACCATTCATCCATTAAAAAACACAGTTCATAGATTGTGACATTGGGATTGCAAAACGTCCTGGTTAGATTTGCGGCGGATTTTAAAAAAAACTATAACGCATAAGCCATGAAACAAAAACTACTACTAATTGCTTCGTTGTTCTTACTCTCAACAACGTACATTTATGCCCAGTCGCCCGCTAAGGTCACGGGCCAGATAAAAGATAATACCGGCAAAGCGCTGGCAACAGCCACCATCATGCTGCATTCGGCAAAAGACTCTTCCCTGAAGAAGACAGCCGTTTCTGACAGTAAGGGTAATTATGAAATGCTGGCCATTAAACCAGGCAGCTATTTTGTTACCAGCACGGTGGTGAATATGCAAAAGACAAGTTCCCCGGTTTTTGAAGTAAAGGAAAACGAAACGGTTACTGCTCCGGACATCGTTACCCAGCCATCAGCCAAGAGCCTGGCAGGAGTGACTGTCAGCACCAAAAAACCCATGGTGGAAGTGAA